>PXCK01000124.1 GCA_003566635.1 Balneolia bacterium
GAGAATCTATGAACAACAAAATCATGGATTTGAACCACCTTGGGGTGAAGCGTTTTTTTAATTTGGATACGAATACATACAAAGACGGCGACCTCGATGGAAAAACAAAAGAATTACTTGGATTAACTGCTTCAGCGGTGTTGAGATGCAACGACTGTATTGATTACCATCTTGAGCAATGCGCAAAAAACGGCTGGACGAAAGCAGAAATAATTGAAGCACTAAATGTAGCCCTCGTTGTTGGCGGCAGCATCGTCATTCCGCATTTCCGCCACGCCGTAGCAACACTCGAACTCCTCGAAGAAGAAGAAACACTAAAATAATCTGCGCAAATCCCCGAAATCAGAGTGAAATTTTAATTTCTCGCAAAGGCGCAAAGGCGCAAAGACGCAAAGACGCAAAGTATCAAAGAAGTAAATAACGATTCTTCTACATCAAGAATCTGCGCAAATACCCGAAATCTGCGTGAAACTTTAATCTTATCAAGTGATGTGACCCAGCGCCTGTTCTATATCCGAAATAACATCATCAGGATGCTCAAGCCCAACAGATATGCGAATAAGCCCCGGCGTTATATTTACAGCAAGCCGTTCTACTTCCGTCAATTTAGAGTGTGTACTGCTTGCCGGATGCGTAGCAATACTTCGCGTATCCCCAAGGTTAGATGACCTCGTTATCATCTTCAATTCATCCAGAAATCGCTGGCCAGCCTCCAAACCGCCACGTAATTCAAAACTGACAATCCCACCGCCAAGCCGCATTTGTTTTTTTGCTAATTCATATTGAGGATGGCTTTCCAAAAACGGATAAAGCACATTACTGATTTTGGCGCTTTGACTTTCAAGGAAACGCGCAATGGCCAGAGCGTTCTCGCAGTGCCGGTCCATTCTCACTGCCAAAGTCTCCAGGCTTTTAGAAATGACCCACGCGTTAAACGGACTCATAGCCGGCCCTGTATGCCGGTTAAAGAAAATAACCTCATCAATCAGTTCTTTTCTTCCTGCTACAATTCCACCGAGGACACGCCCCTGGCCATCCATAAATTTAGTAGCGGAGTGGGTGATAATATCAGCTCCGTATTTTGCAGGCTGTTGCAGGTAGGGAGTGGCGAAACAATTATCTACATTCAGCAACAGATTATGTTTGCGAGCAATTTTACCGGCTTTTTCAAGATCAGTGATGCTCAATCCCGGATTGGACGGAGTTTCGAGCAATATCATTTTGGTTTCAGGCAAAATGTGTTTTTCCCATTCATCACAGTGAACCGGATCGACATAGGTATGCGTGATGCCCCAACGAGGCAATATTTGCGTCAGAATTTGGTGTGTGGATCCAAAAACGGCCCTTGACGCAATTAAATGATCTCCCTGTTTTAAAAACGCCGCGATACTCGTAAAGACTGCCGCCATGCCGGTAGAAGTGGCAAAAGCAGCTTCAGTACCTTCCATCAGACACACCTTCTCTATTAACTCATTTGTATTGGGATTGGAGTATCTGGAATAAATATTTCCTTCTGATTCTCCCGCAAATAATGCCCGCATTTCTTCGGCGTTGTCAAACCGGAAACTGGAAGTAAGATACATGGGCGTAGAATGTTCTTTTTCACCGGTTATTTCGGTTTGTGTGCGTATGGCGTTTGTCTCGAAATGTGGTTTTTGCATGGATTAATGAGTTATTTTTATTTTCTGGAAAGAGAAAATAAAAATAAAATGAATGTGATTTGATTGTTTCTTTCAAATTGAAAAGTCCTTATATTTAAAGTCTGTCAACAAACAGAAATCTGCGCCGGTAGCTCAACTGGATAGAGCACCTGACTACGGATCAGGAGGTTGGGGGTTCGAATCCTCCCCGGCGTACTTGGTACAAAATTAGTTATTTTGTATTTACAGCCATCCGGAAGGAATTTCGGGTGGCTTTTTTGTTTTATGGATGTTTTTAATGGCCGCTTTACCATCACATTCCATATTGATTTTAAAACCCATTTTACCTATCTAAGGGCAAGGAGCACATTCCAAAAAACTAACCCGAACAGAAACTGATTTCGACATAATGATGAAAAAGCCATTTCTTACTCTCTTGATTCTTTTGATTATGACAATTTCAAATTCACCCGCGCAATTTGACCGTTTAAATGAGCATTTCATAACAAGGTCAGAGGTGATTGCCGCAAACGGAATGGTGGCTACAAGCCATCCTTTGGCTGCTCAGATAGGACTCGATATCTTGAAAAACGGCGGTAATGCCATAGACGCTGCGATTGCTACAAACGCTGCAATGGGATTGATGGAACCTAGCGGAAATGGAATCGGCGGTGATTTATTCGCCATAGTCTGGATAGAAGAAGAGGGGAAATTGTTCGCGATTAATGCAAGCGGAAGATCTCCCATGGGCTTATCCTATGATCAACTAATGAAAGAATTAGAGGCCATGGATGAAAACCGGATTCCGCCTTCTTCATTGCTGTCAGTTTCTGTTCCCGGCGCTGTGGACGGTTGGTTTGAATTGCATGATAGATTTGGGCACATGCCGATGTCAGAAATTTTGCATCCATCAGTTCAATATGCGGAACAGGGATTTCCCGTGCCGGAAGTAATTGCTGACGCCTGGAGGCGAAGTGTGCGTTTTTTATCAGGCAGAGAAGGGGCATTTCTGGAAACTTTTTCTATTGATGGCCGCGGTCCCGAGAAGGGTGAAATTATGAGGAATCCCGATTTGGGCAATACCTATCGTTTGCTTGGCGAGATGGGAAGGGATGTGTTTTACAGAGGGGAAATCGCTGAAAAAATTGATGCATTTATGCGCGAACACGGCGGTTATTTAACATTCGAGGATTTCGTCGCGCATCGCTCAGAGTGGATCGAAACCATTAGCACAAATTATCGGGGATATGAAGTGCACCAAATCGGTCAGAATAATCAGGGAACAGCAGTGCTGCAAATGCTGAATATTCTGGAAGGTTTTGATCTGTCCGAAATGGGATTTAATAGTCCTGAAGCGTTGCATGTGATGATAGAAGCTAAAAAGCTTGCTTTTGAAGACAGGGCAAAATTTTAC
>PXCK01000083.1 GCA_003566635.1 Balneolia bacterium
TAAGCAGATTTTCACAGATTACCGCAGATTAATTTTCCCAAAGTATAAATAACCGGTCTGGCAACAGGGGGTGTATTTCAGTTAGCATCATGCAGTAATGAGGTAAAAAAATTAAAGATTACTTATGATTATTAAACACTTAGGAGTAAGAAAAAAACTAGTGGCTAGGCGACTTTGCGAGAAACAAAAACCGTAAAGATTGTAACGATGGCACAACGAGCAGGGTAAGCTCCTTTAGTTGTTTTACCACTGATTAAGCAGATTTCCACAGATTACCGCAGATTAATTTTCCCAAAGTATAAATAACCGGTCAGGCAACTGAGGGTATATTTTAGGCACTACCATGTATTATACAGTTAGTGTTTGAACAAAAGATATATTTTGTATTCTTAATCATTTCTGCAAAAATAGAAAACCACAGAAACATCAAGTAAACGTAATTATATAAGAATAATGGTTTGATTTTAATGATCGTTGTGGTCTTTGTGCTTAAGTAGCGTACGTTGTGAATAATAAATCCATAGTTGGTAGAAAAGAAAAGATTTATTCAAACATACAGATGTATATTAAAATGTGTTTGCCAGAAAAAAGATTGGCTTGGCTAAACTAGAAAGAAGGCTGTTATTTAGCTTCAATAAAATCAAAAAATGAAATTTTATCTATCATTGTTAGTGATTTGCAAATCATCCTTAATATTTTTGATAAATATATGACGTATCAAATCGCTTTCAATGCCCATCATTTAAGTTATTGTAAGGGCATGTATAAAGATGTAAACCCCATTATTGATGTAATGAAGAATAGATTAAATTGGCACATTCAAAATCTTTAGATTAAGATTAGCAACAAAAAAATAATACTTACAATGTCAAAAAACTTATCATTTTTATTATCTGCGGTTTTATTCATTACCCTATTCTTTGCAGCTTGTTCCGGTAGTGGTAATTTAACAGCCGATGAAGTTAGTGAAATCAGTACCCGCTCTTTTGAAGGAAATCACAATGAAATTTATCGTGCATCTCTTAACGCACTTAGTCAATCCGGTTTTATCGTACGCCAGGCTAGTATGGACACCGGTCGAATTGAGGCGCACGTGTTAAATCGTGGTTTTAGCAATGATGATTTATTCTTTGGTTACAACTCCCAACATTCTGAAAGCGTTAGAGCAGAAATTGAAGTTCAGGAGAGTTCAAATGGTTCGTCAATCGTAAGAATTAACTTCATTGAGGTATTTCCTCCTGAAGGGAACCTATATCAGGGAATGAGTGCTGTAAGTACAGAACGTCAATTACGTATTGCTCGCTATTATGAAAATATGATGGATCGTATTAATGAAATTCTTAATAATTCCAGCATCTGATTATTAAACATTGGTTTTTGAAAGGGGCTTAATGCCCCTTTTTTATTTTATTTTTAAAGAAGATTTGTACAATTGGGTTTATCTTTGGGTCTTTATTATTAAACTTATTAGTTCGAGATTATGGCAAATTATAAAGTTGGTGTTTTAGGTGCTACGGGTGCAGTAGGCCAAAAATTTATTACGTTATTAACAGGGCACCCTTGGTTTAAAGTAACAGCAGTAGCAGCTTCTGCCCGCTCAGCCGGAAAGACCTATCGCGAAGCTGCAAATTGGATAGAGTCGGGTGATATCCCAGCTGATATTGCCGGACTTATTGTACAAGAAGCAAAGCCTGAATTTTTAGGTGAAGTAGATTTCGTTTTTTCCGGAATGGATTCCGCTGTTGCCGGCGATATAGAAATGGAGTTTGCTAAAGCAGGCATCCCCGTTATTACGAATGCCAGAAATTACAGAAGACACGAAAATGTACCCTTATTGGTACCTGAGGTAAATCCGGGACATACCAAACTTATTAACACTCAGAAGTTTTCCGAAAGTGGAAACGGATTTATCGTAACAAACCCTAATTGCGTATGCGTACCTTTGGTTTTAAGTTTAAAACCCCTGCATGATGCTTTTGGACTAAAATCTATAGTCCTGACTAGCATGCAAGCCGTTTCAGGTGCGGGCTATCCCGGAGTACCAAGTTTAGATATCATGGGTAATGTAGTGCCTCACATAGGCGGTGAAGAAGAAAAAATAATGTGGGAGCCGCAGAAACTTCTTGGTAACCTAACGGGTGATAAAGTTGAATTGGCATCAATTCCAATTCATGCTTCAGCTTACAGAGTTCCCGTTCTAAATGGACATCTTTTATCTGTTGTTGCAGATTTTGAAAAAGATGGAATTACAGCCGATGACGCCCGTGAAGTATATATGAACTGGAAAAGTCCGGTTCAACATTTGGGGCTTCCATCATCTCCGTCAAATCCTATTCGATTGTACGATGATCCAAGATATCCCCAGCCACGTTTGCATATACATAATGAAAATGGAATGCAGGTATCTATTGGTAAGTTAAGAGAAGCTGGAACAAGTGGTATCGCTTTTACGGCTTTGGGACATAATACTGTAAGAGGAGCAGCCGGTGGAGCCATTTTAAATGCAGAATTATTAGTTAAAGAAGGTTTTATTTAGACATGAATCAAGCAGAATTAAAAGTATTTATTGAACAGTCCTGGGAAAACCGTGATAACGGTATTCCGGAAAATTTTTTTGAACATTTTGAATTATTTCTATCCTCACTGGAGGATGGAAGCATCCGCGCAGCTGAACCAACAAAAGATGGTTGGGCTGTTAACTCCTGGGTGAAGCAAGGAATCTTGCTTGGCTTTAAGTATGGTAAAGTTGTACCTATGGGAACAGCTGACAGCTTTAAGTTTTTCGATAAAGATACCTATCCGACTCAGTATATGCATGGTACCAATCGCAATATTCGTATTGTTCCGGGTGGATCTTCGGTTCGAAGAGGAGCCTATGTTGGAAACAGTGTAACCATGATGCCCCCCATGTACATCAATACAGGGGCATATGTTGATGAAGGGACTATGGTTGATTCTCACGCTTTGGTTGGAAGTTGTGCACAAATTGGTAAACGAGTTCACCTTAGTGCATCCGCACAAATTGGTGGTGTGCTTGAGCCAATAGGAGCTGTACCGGTTGTAGTCGAAGACGATTGTATGATTGGCGGAAACACAGGAATATATGAAGGTACTCGTGTTGGAAAACGTGCTGTAATTGGTGCCGGTGTAATCCTAACAAAATCAACGCCGGTTTATGATTTGGTGAACAAATCTGTCATTCGCTCAACCGAAGATAAACCATTGATTATTCCTGAGGGAGCGGTTGTAATTCCGGGTACCCGACCTGTTACTTCCAATGCCTGGGCTCACGAGCAAGGTATTTCGGTTCAATGCCCTATCATCATCAAATACAGAGACGAAAAAACCGACGCTTCAACAAATTTAGAAGACTTGCTTCGGTAGTAATTATAAAAAAAGTGAGTCATACTTTCACATGACTCACTTTTTCTAATTTATATACTTTCGTGAATAATTCGGGTTAAGCCTCTACCAGATTATCCTGAAAAATACTGTTCAGCCTCTTTCTTTGAGCTAATGCCGTATCTCTAAGCGATTCAAGATTTTCATCTTCATAAGCTTTCATCTCGGCAATCTCTAAACAGTAATCAATACCGGATTCAACATTATTGCGCATTTTTTCAAGTTGCTTAATTTGCTTTTCGTCGCCCCATGCCAGAATCATACGTTCGTTGATGTAATCCACATACATGTTCAATTCTTTGGCAAACATATGTGGTCTATTTTTGTCAACCAGGGATTCGGTTCTGCCATAAATATGATCAACCATCTCCAACAAGCTGTATTCACGTTTAAACCAGGCGATATTTGGTCCCGGACAAATTTCTTGTCTTCCATATTCGGGATCCAAAATTCCTAATCGAATAAGTGAACTTGTTCCAAGATTCGTGCACAAACATGTTTTGTCGAGGACTCTGTCAATTTGATGCTGCTGCTTGCTCAAATCATCAACCGAATTTTTAATATGGTTGATTTTCAAAAGCTGATATTCGGATGAAGCCGTACAAAGTGGTTCATCGGTAAATTCTTTATTGGTAACTAAAAATCCTTTAGGACACTTGGAACCCGGTTTGCCTTTTTCGATTTGAGATTGGGTGAAACGGGCTGAACCTGAATTTCGGATATTATTAAACGGCACACCAAGAGGGGACACATTGCTGAGGTATAAATCTTGTTCGGTAGAATCTGCGAGCAAGCTCATTGTTTCTGAATCAACACAAGTAGCTTCTGGAACCAGCAAAAAAGGACTACCCCAGCCGGTACCATCCATTTCAAAGTCTTCAAGCAAGCGTTTCATTTCACCCGAAGTACCAATTCCGCCTTGTACGGTAATCTTTGGCGTAGCATCCGGATCGGTTTTGTATTCCCGGCCCATTTGTTCATAATAACTTTTTATTAAGGGTTGAAATGTTTCTGCCAGTTGCGCTTTTTTCTCGCGAAACTCACGCAGTAAAACAGGCATCAATTGTCCGTCAGAAGCAAAAGCATGACCACCACAATTTAATCCTGATTCGATACGAAACTCGGCAATTTCTAAACCTTTTTTTGCCAAAAACTTACCCTGAATTAGAGCAGAGCGAAAATCACTTACTTTAAGAATTAGGGATTTTTTGATTCTGCCGTTAACATCGCGGTAGAAATCTTTGAACTCGCTTAAATAGCCGTAAAGTCTTGGGTTAAACCCGGCTGATAAAATCAAACTTGATGAGATCGAACTGTTTGCATAGCCTCTTAATGCAGCACTTGCATCACTAAATTCGGGACTTAACGGATTGCCATTTTTATCACTCGATAAAGCATCCAGTTTAGTCATGATATTGACATCAATAGTTCCGGGTGTCATTAGGGATGTAAGCTTCGAAATCAATCGTTCCCGCGCTTCCGGATTCGTTCCTACCCGAATATCTTCATACATTTTTTTAAGAGGATTGGTATCGGGCAGAAGTCGAAAGTAACGGTCTTTTAAGGAGTTACTCAACAAGGGCTGAGTTTTTAGCTCTTCAAACTTGAGGTTTACAATAGATTGCATCGTAGCCAAAAAAGCAGTAATGCGTTTTGCTCTTCCATCTTCAGCAGAACGGGGAATTCCAATAAATGGTAAATCGAACTGATTGGCGTAGTACTTTCTAATTTTTTCACATAACAGGTCGTCTACTATGGATACAACGGAGTTAATACCCAGGTGGGCAACTCTAATAGGGCTGTCGATGGAATGGCCGGTGCCCATTACGGGAATATGGAATAAATGCTGATTTTGATACATCTCTTTGGTTTTGTTAAAGAATTAAGTTCATAAAATGGGGATAAAATTTCATTAATACAAATTATAACTTAGATATTATAAATTAAATCTAAGTTTATTTAATAACAAAAGATTAGCAGTCGAGTATAGACTACTAATCTTTACTTGTTCGGGATAAAGCCGAAGTCGATTAGGGTTAGCCCGAATTATTCACGAAAGTATTAAAATTAAAACATAAACCATTGTATACTAGTGATATCGATAAGTACTGTATATACTCAAATTTGGGTATGGTTAAAATGTGGCACCCCGAGCGAAGCGATTCCCACGCAGTGCTATTCCATGGTTGCCGTATAAGACCTACTAAGGCGTTGTAAGTAATTATTATTTATAACGTAAACACATCCCCCTTTGTAAGGGGGTACGAATTGGCGTAGCCAATTCGGGGGGGATGGTGTTGAAGACTTTGAGGATTAATAAGTCGTAAAATTGGTATAAGCTTGTTGCAGGCATTTGTGCCCCAAACGAAGTGATTACCGCGAAGCTCACCGAGCGAAGCGATTCCCGCGAAGCGAAATTTCCGCGTTAGCCGCGTTGAAGTTGAAAAATCATGCTCAGGGTACTTAGGTACCCTTCCGCTGATTTCCCACCTTCGCCTTGCTAACGAGAAAATTTCTTGGCGAATAATCCGGGTTAGAGTAGTTTTATTTTAAAAGTGCCTGAGCTTTTTTGAATAAAATATTGTTCTCCAGGTGGACGTGTTTATGTAAATCTTGCTCAAATCCATGTAGATTTTGATAAAGAATTCTGTATGTAGTACAGGCATCAACGGGAGGGGTGTAGTCATTACTAAAATCTCTGATCTTTTTCATAAGATTACCTGCCCCATCGTGCTCTTTCTCCATTTGTATAACTTGTAAATCAAATTCAGTTAACAAATCTTCCGGAATAGTTTTGCCTTCATTGCGTAGTTGTTCAATTTTCTTAATTAATGGGAACACAACTTTTTCTTCTGATTCCAAATGATCTTGCATCTCCTGGACGAGTTCCATGAATGCATTATAAATATCTACATTCTCAGGGTGATTCTCACCATGAACCTGGGCAACTTTAGCAGCAAAGAAACCAATTTCTTCAATTTTCCTTCTCACAAAGGTATGGTGCGTATTCTCTATGTAATCGATTAAAAATGAAGGCGACCAATCGTTATAGTTTTCGCCGGATGTGGTAGGAGTAGTCATTACAAGGGATAGTTCTTTAGCTACTTTTCTTACATCTTCTCCTTTTTTCTCGCATGCTTTGGCTAAAGTAATACCACCGCCACAGCAAAAATCAATGCCATATTTTTGGAAAATGCCGGCTGTGTGATAGTTTTGGGCGACTATTTCGCCTATACGTTGTTTAGTTATATTATTTGGTAATGTATTCATCAATTTGTAATTGCTTTTTAATATATAAGAGTATTTTATCTTAAAAAATATAAGTCGAAATTTATTCAATTACAATAACCGGTTAGGGGTGAGTGTTTGAGGTCTTTGGATTAGTCGCAATAGTTAAGGTTTTGAAATTGATTAAACCCAAATTACGCTTTAGAAGCTTTTTTAAAATTTGCTTTTTACTACATCTCTAAAAATAATAATGATGTATCCCTAATGTGTAATCCGGATTAAACTAAAAAAACCACAACGAACACAAAGTATGCACTAAGAGCACTAAGACATATGTTGCCGGTTTGTTATTGCTTTTCATCACCTCTGTTTTTTATATGGGGTCATAAAGTAAATTACAGAGTTACATAGAGTCTACCTGTCGTCAATACAGGTTTTCATTTCAAGGTGCTTTGATCTTGAAAAAATTCCTATAACATGTGATGTTTAATTCAAAAATGAAATCAGTAAAAACGTCATCCGGGAAAAATTATAAGCAAATCAATCATTTTATTCGGGATTTGTTATGAATAGTTTATTGTACAGTCGATCTCAAAAAGTATAAGATGCTACAAGTATTTTTAGTATCTAAAAAAGCTGAAAAGCGTTGTTCAATCTAAGTAGGGACAGGTCGCGACCTGTCCCTACTTAGATTATCCAACATGCTAATTCTTTAAATTTTCTTAAGATTTAGGAAGTAATACATTCACAATCTGCAAATACCGAACAATCTGCTGCTGTGATGAGTGGCTTTTCGGGATGAAGTTATGGTTGGTAATTGGGGTAACAAATGACGCAATAAGAATTTAAAATGTATAAGAATCTAAAATTTTAAAAGCATGAGTTTGGCACCTCAAAATAAATACCATCCACAAATACAACTCTTTACATCCGCCTTGTAATTCGCTAAAAACCGTTAGGTTAGTTGTTAATTGACGCCCCGCTTGGTATTTTGACAACTCCAATTAACCAATTATCAAACTAACAATTCTATGAAAGCATTTTTTACGACTGTTATAATGTTACTTTCATTTAGCTTCGCATCGGTTTTCCCTCAGGAAGTTTGGGTGCCCGATGAAGACGCAAGGTGGGAAGTAGACGGTGAGCAATGGGAAAACTGGCCCGTTCAACATGTAGAGTTCGAAACTAACGAAGGAACCTGGATGAACCTTGATGTTAGCCCCGATGGAGAACATATCGTTTTCGATCTGCTCGGGAATATTTACATCATGCCTGTTACCGGAGGCGAAGCTATTGCCTTAAGAGAAAATCAAGCCTACGAAATTCAGCCGCGTTTTAGTCCGGACGGATCAAAGATTTCATTTACGAGTGATTATGGTGGAGGCGATAATATTTGGGTGATGAATCGTGATGGTTCCGATGCCCGCCAAATCACCAATGAAGATTTTCGTTTATTGAATAACGCCGTTTGGGCTCCTGAAGGTGACTACCTTATTGCTCGTAAACATTTTACCTCAACACGCTCTCTGGGCGCGGGCGAATTGTGGATGTACCACATAACAGGTGGTGCCGGTATCCAGTTAGTTGAACGCCCCAATGCGCAGCAAGATCTTGGTCAACCGTTTATGTCCCCCGATGGGCGCTACGTGTATTACAGCCAGGATGTATATCCGGGTGGTATGTTCCAATACAACAAAGATCCGAATAGCCAGATTTATGCCATCAACCGATACGATAGGGAAGAAGGTAGAATTCAGCGGGTAACCGGTGGACCCGGTGGAGCAATTGGTCCCACAATATCGCCTGACGGATCAACAATGGCTTTCATCCGAAGAGTTAGAACACAATCCGTACTCTTTTTAAGAGATTTAGAAACAGGTCGTGAGTGGCCAATTTTTGACGGAATGAGCAAAGACCAACAAGAAGCTTGGGCTATTTTTGGACCATCAACCAACTTTAACTGGACTCCCGATGGAAATCATCTCATTTTCTGGGCACAGGGGAAAATTCATCGTTTAAACGTTAATTCACTTGATAAACAAGAGATTCCTTTTAGCCTGACATGGAGAAATACCGTAGCTGATGCAGTTCGGTTCGAGATTGATCCGGCTCCTGATACATTCACCGCAAAAGCTATTCGTCATGCAGTGACTTCGCCTGATGGAAACACGCTCATTTTCAACGCCGCCGGATATCTTTGGAAAAAAGACCTGCCGAATGGCACCCCTCAGCGCTTAACGAACGCAACCCATCTGGAATTTGAACCTTCATTTTCTAAAGATGGAAGTAAACTGGTGTATGTAACCTGGAGTGATACCGGTATGGGTGCTATCATGACGCTCGACATGAATCGCAGGAATGCGCGCCCCGTTAAGGTTACCACCCAAAAAGGAATTTACCGAGTTCCGTCATTTTCGCCTGATGGAAATACCATCCTGTTTCGCCGTGATGGCGGTAATAACCATCAGGGGCACGTTCACACTTTAAATCCGGGAATTTATATGATGCCGGTAGGTGGGGGCGAAAAGCGTTTTGTGTCACAGCAGGGGCAGAACCCACGATTTAATGCCGCCGGCGATCGTATTTTTTACCTTGGCGGATTTAACCTGAATCGCTCTTACCGAAGCATGGATTTGACTGGAAATGATCATCGTACTCATTTTACATCAACCTATGCAAACGAATTTGTTCCAAGCCCGGACAATCAATGGGTAGCGTTTAACCATTTATTTAAGGTGTACATTGCACCTATGCCACGTGCCGGAACCGATATCAACCTGAGTGCAAATACTCGTGCAATACCGGTTACGCAAGTTGCCGAGGATGCCGGAATCAGTATGCACTGGTCAGGTGATGGGCAAAAACTACACTGGACAATGGGTGAAGAATATTACACCGTTGCCTTGAAAGACGCCTTCGATTTCTTAAATGGCGAGAGCGATGTAGAATTGCCACTTGGATCAAAAGATGCTCTTAGAATTGGTTTGGAGCTTACCTCTGATAAACCTACCGGTACAATCGCCATTACCAATGCGAGAATTATTACAGTTAATGAAAACGATGATGTTATCGAAAACGGAACCATTGTGGTAACAGAAAACCGCATTGTGGCAGTGGGGGCTTCATCCGATGTTGAAATTCCATCCGGTGCTTTTGTGATGGATGCCGAAGGTAAAACAGTTATGCCGGGTTTGATTGATGTACATGCTCATATTGGAAATTTCAGATATGGTTTAAGTCCCCAGCAGCAGTGGGAATATTTTGCGAATTTAGCTTTTGGTGTAACAACCGTGCATGACCCATCATCCAATACCGAAATGATTTTTTCTCAGTCTGAAATGGTACGTGCCGGCAATATGGTTGGACCACGCGTATTTTCAACCGGACGAATTCTTTACGGTGCCGATGGCGATTTCCGTGCTATCATCAATAGCCTGGAAGATGCGCGCTCGGCTCTCAGACGCACAAGTGCATTTGGTGCATTTTCTGTGAAGAGTTACAATCAGCCAAGAAGAGATCAGCGCCAGCAGGTTATGCAGGCCGCTCGTGAATTGGGGATAATGGTAGTGCCTGAAGGTGGATCAACATTTACGCACAATATGAGCATGGTAATTGATGGTCATACCGGAATTGAGCACAATATTCCAATTTACCCGGTTTATAACGATGTTTTAAGACTATGGGGTTCTACCGAAGTTGGTTATACACCAACATTAGTGGTGAATTACGGTAGCGTAAGCGGTGAGTATTACTGGTATCAGAACACCAATGTATGGGAAAATGAGCGATTGTTATCGTTTATGCCACGTGGGGCTCTTGATGCCCGTTCGCGTCATCGCACTATGATTCCACATGAGGAGTACGAATGGGGACATATTGAAAGTGCTCGATTAGTAAAGCAATTATTTGATCGTGGAATTTTAACAAATATTGGTGGTCATGGTCAATTGCAAGGTTTGGCAGCACACTGGGAAACATGGATGTTTAATCAGGGTGGGATGACTGCCCTTGAAACGATTCGATCAGCAACCTTCAATGGAGCGGCTTACATAGGGATGGATAACCACCTTGGTTCACTTGAAGTTGGAAAGCTTGCCGACTTAATTGTAATTGATGGAAATCCACTCGAGGATATTCGTGATACAGAATTTGTTTCTTATACCATGATTAACGGCCGCATGTATGATGCCGCTACCATGAATGAAATTGGAAACACACAGCGCGAGCGTTTACCATTCTGGTGGGAGCGTTATGGATATGATGAGCGCTTCGATTGGCATGCCATAATCGAAAGTGATGGGGAAACACGTTGTATTTGCAACACATCTCATTAAAACTTAGAAGCCCGGTTCTGCCGGGCTTTTTTTTATGGGTGATAAGTGTGCGTACTTGGGACTGATTGACCTGTAAGGTAGAATGAACCTGACTATGATTTTAATCACCTCTATTTTTTAATATAGAGGACACTTATCCCGGATTATTCACCAAGAAATTTTCTTGTTAGCAAGAAGGCGGATTGGGCATTTACCACGCACAAGCGAGAGCGCCTGTCCGCCCTGCTGGCGGATACGACCCATTAAACCGTCCCGATTCCCGGGCGTAGATGCGATGCGCTCGGCCATACCTGGCTGGAATACGTATCATTATGCGTTTAATAACCCGGTGCTGTTTGTGGATCCGGATGGGAATAATCCTAGGCTAGCAAATGTTTTACGTAACACATTTGGATGGCTTGAGTTATCTTTTTATAATGCTGCACAGAAAGTTGAAACCTCCAATAATATAACATTTAGTTACGAGTTTGAACCACAAGCTATTTCTAACATCTATGAAGGTAGTGGTAAAATGATTTCTGGATTCTATGAAGCTAAATCTGACTTAAATGTCCAAAATGTAGATATAATCTTAGAGGGTGCTCAACAACTATTTGATGGTATTGCCGAAGTGTCTGGAGCTGTAGAGAATATCTCTGCTGTGGCTACATTATCAGGAAACCCTAAAGCAGTAACTACTTTTGTTGGTGCCACTGCAACATCTTTAGCATCTGATTATATTTCTACAGGGATTGAATTTGTAAGAATATTTACAAGTGATGATGCAACTGCTGGCTCTTTTGTAAACAGGGCTGGTTGGACGGCATTAAATAACATAATTCCAGGTAGAGTTCCTTCGGTTTTTCAAGGAAGAGATGAACTGCAGAAAACCTTGTTAAAGCAAGGGCTTAAACAGTCAAAGGAAGTAATAAACCCAAATCCGTCATTAGGGATTATCATTCGATGACAAAAGGCCACCCCATAAGCTTGGTTGAGCCCCATAATCCTGTAAACCATTCCCTTCGTTTCATTTGAAGGGACAGCTTCAGGATCCTACTGTTCCCATTTTTGACCAGATAGCCTCCTATGGCGAACACACGGTAGCGGAGCGTTTTCATTTGGTGATGGACTTTCGAGCCCATTACTGCTTGCCTGAACAGGCTCATGAGGTTGTAGGCAAGCATCACCATGTTCAATATGGCCTCTGTCGCCCAAAAATCCGTGGTGTTGAAGGAACCGAAGCCAAAGTCATATTTGAGTTCCTTGATCCGGTTTTCGGCATCGGCCCTGTTGCGGTACAGGTCGTAAACCATCTTTGGGGACAAGTCCATGTTGGTAATAAAGCAACTGTAGCGGTAGTCCCGATGGACCGCTTCATCTTCGAACAGCCGCAGTTGTTTTCCGGCAGCCTTGGGGCGCCTGCTGATTTTCTGCCGTACCATGACCAATCTGCGGGGCTGTTCCCAGTCTTCGGCCTGGTACGTTGTTTCCGCTATCTCAATGCCGTCATCAACAAGCAGCCACCTGCGCTGGTTTGCCATCTTGCGCTTGATGGGCGTATAAAACCTACAGGCCACCACATAATTGACGGGCCCTTGTTCCCTGTTCTCCAAATAATCGAAGATCTCTTTGGAGTAGAACCCACTGTCGGCCCGGATCAGGCTCACCTTCTTGTTTTCGAGTTTTTGAAACGTGTCCTCCAGAAAGGCCAAAAAATTGTTGGTGGCCGAAGCGTTGCCCGCCCGCAGCCAGCAATTGGCCACCATACGGCACTCGTGCACAAAGGCCATGATCGGATGATGGGACATGCGGCCAGGTTTGGCCCGGTTGTACCCCTTGGCCGCCCCCTGCTGCGCCCCATAGCGCGTCAGGACCGAAGAATCGAAGTCCAGCGTGCAGTTGTCAAACTGTAGGTTGCTGAAAAACCACCGGTACAACTTGTCGAAGACCCGCTGATTTGTGGCTTGGTCGAACTTCTGGAAATACCGCTTGAATGCCCTGTGGCCCGGCATGCGATGCCAATCGAAGATATCGCTGATGGCCTTGTCGTGACGGGTAACCTCCAAATGCTCAAAACAATTGGCACCGGACCACACGCTGAGCAAAAAGTTGGTCATCAACTGCTGGGGGGCATACCCGCGGTTTGACCCTTGGCCCGGCAAACCACATCGCCCCAAAACATCATGAAAATCCATCTTCTCCAGCATGTTCCTCATCAGGACCATGCCTGCCCAAGGGGTCACTTCCTTATCGGTAAACTCGATTCTCAATGCGCTCATGTTAGTAAGAAAAACTTACGTGAAAAAAATGATGTTGGCAGAAAAAATAACCATTTCAAACCATTAAAATACATGCCGTTATAAAAAAATATTTCTAATGACCGTCATTAGAAACATGGGCTATTGACGGATTTGGGATAA
>PXCK01000015.1 GCA_003566635.1 Balneolia bacterium
GAATCATCCTACATTCGGTATGCATCCGATTCAAAACACAAGAAAAAAGATGTGTTTGCAACCGTACAGCTTGCATTGCTTGGAGTCGCTACTGTACTTGGGGCGTTATTATATTTTGCCGGATCACCCCTGCTGACGCCCCTATTGAGTCTGGATGCTTTTCCGGAACATGATTTACTCGGCATGATGCTAGCAATCCTTTGGCTAGATGCACTTTCGATTGTTCCTTATGCTCATTTGCGTATTATTAGAAGTGCAATGACTTACGCGGTTATTAAGCTTACAAATGTCATAGTAAATGTAGGATTGAATCTCTATTTGATTATAGGGTTAGGATGGGGACTTGAGGCAATTTTAATAAGTAATATCGTGGCATCTGGTGTGTCATTTTTGATGCTGGCAGGGATTACTTGGAGATTGTATTTAGGGAAGCCTTCAACCGTAATCTTAACTACGGTCTTGCTTTTTGGACTGCCATACATTCCAAATGGTATATCATTTGCGATTAATGAAGTGATAGATCGCTTTTTCCTCAATGCCATGAACCCTGAAACAATATTGGCGATATACGGGATTCCCTATTCCCCGGAAGACATTACCGGAATTTATAATGCATGTTATAAAATATCGGTATTTATGTTACTGCTGGTACAGATGTTTCGTTTGGCATGGCAGCCCTTTTTTATGCGACACGCAAAAAGTGAAACCGCACCCCAATTATTTGCTTCAGTGTTTTACTACTATAATGCTGCATCAGCGATACTTTTTATAGTTATTGGATCTTTTGTGACAGAAATTGTCGGTGTTCGAATCCCTGTTCTTGACGCAACGATTATTGATAGTCGCTATTGGTCCGGACTTCATATTGTTCCTTTTTTATTGATGGCATATTGGTTTCAGGGGTGGTTTATGAACTTTTCTGCCGGAATTTTCATAAAAGAAAAAACGATATGGTTCCCTAAAATCACCATTTATGGTGCAGCTATTACGCTCTTGGGCAACTTTTTACTTGTACCCATAATTGGTATGGCAGGTTCGGCATTAACTACGCTGGTATGTTATGCATTTATGAGTATTTACACCTATTGGCTGGCACAAAAGGTATTTCCGGTTGACTATCCTTTCAAATATGTTATATTAATAATGGTGATAGGTACTTTAGCCGTTGGATTATCATATTATTTACCGATAACTATCGTTACAGAAACTATTACCAGGTCAATATCGGTTTTGGTTGGACTGACACTTGTAACAATAATTAGTTCGCATTATTACAAGAATAACCGGATTGATGCTTAAGAGGTTTAAAACCTTAACAAAGCGAATAATATTATTCATTAACTATTAGCTACTATTATGAAACGCAGCAATAAAGTTGGTATTTACATAGATGCACTAGACGTAACCATGAACGGCGGATTTGGATTACGCTATGACATGTTAAGAAAGTTTGCCACCCGTGATGAATGTTTTCCAAGCCGTATGAATGTGTATATGGCCTATGATGAAGACAGAGCTAAAGAAGACGAACTCTACAAATCAAAGACGAACAGATTTAGTGAAGTACTGCGCGATTTTCAGTACAAAGTAATTGAGCGTCCGGCTAAAATTGATCCTAATTCTGATAACAAAGAAAAACTAAACAAAAGTTTAGTTGAAATGGAAATGGCAGCAGATATTATTACCCAGGCCCAGGGCATGGACCGGGTGGTGATATTGACGAATCAGGAAAATTATATCTATGTTTTTAATGCCCTGCAAAACATGGGTGTCAGGGTTGAAATCATTGGGTTTGATAATGTGCCCGACCGTTTAAAAAAAGTAGCCGACTTGTTTGTTTCAGGTTATACCATTCCAAAATTATTACCCATCAAATCGCCTTACGAATGGGGTACAGTGGGTTCGAGAGTGCGTGGCGTTTGTTATGATTTTTCTCACAATGATGGATATGGATTTCTGCGCTATCTCTACAAAGTTGATGGAAACTTATGGATAACCGATTCCAGATCACCGGACTCTCCATACAAAACGGTATTTGCCCATGTATCTCAATTTGAATCGGATTTCGACACGAACTTTTTGCCAAGCCGTGATTTGATTTTTGAGTTCGATTTGGTTCAGAATGAAAAGGGATTAGTAGCGGAAGATATAGTATTGATATCAGCCCCATAGAAGAATATTTTGCATCTTATATTTTGGGATTGTGGTAATCAAAGGTGAATATGGACAGAAACTTATAAGATGGTTCTTATTCTTTACCGAATAGCTTGTCCCGGTTTACCGCGCAACTTGTCCCGTTTTACCGCAGATTAATCAGATTTAAGCAGAGGCACGCAGATTGATTCAGTTCAATTACCAACCAAAAAACTAATTCGGAAAAACTTTAGCGACTTTGCGTCCCGCCGGTAAACTTGGGCACGTTTGCGAGAAATAAAAAAAACAACAACAATCATGGATTTATACTGAACAACAATTACCTTTGTGTTCTTAGTGCATTCGTTGTGCACGTTGTGGTTAACAAGACTTTTCTTAATGGGTAGTTCTTTTTTACCGCGGAACCTCTGTCCAGGTTTACCGCAGAACTTGTCCCGGTTTACCGCGGATTACGCAGATTAGCCTCCCTGTTGGGAGGCAGGCACAGAGGGACACAGATTAGGTACGATTATTACATAATATTGAGGATAGAAAAAATTAGCGACCTTTACGCATTGCCGAGAGTTAAAACCACAAAGATCACGAAGAATGCACAACGATCACAGATTTATGCCGAGCACTAATTACAGTTGTGTTCTTAGTGCCTTCGTTGTGTACGTTGTGGTTAACAAGTCTTTTCTTAATGGGTAGTTCTTTTTTACCGAATAACTTGTCCTGGTTTACCGGGATTAATCAGATTTAAGCAGAGGCACGCAGATTGATTCACTTCAATTACCAACCAACAAGGAAAGTCGGAAAACCTGAGCGACTTCACGACTCGCCGGCAAACCGGGGCACGTTGGTGAAAAACAAAAAAAACCTTGCAGAACACGATGCCCTGCAAGGCCATTCTTGAAATTTGCACTAATTATAAAGCTATTTTATAAGTGTCATTTTTTGACTCAGTCTTACTCCATTACCATTTAATTGATAAATATAAACCCCACTCGATAATCCGGTTGCATCAAAAGTAACACTGTGTTTTCCGGATGTAAAAACAGAATTAGCCAATGTAGCTACAAGTTGCCCTTGAATGTTATAAACGTTCAGATCAACATGCATATCGGTCGGTAATTCAAATGAAATGGTAGTAGTTGGATTGAATGGATTTGGATAAGACGGGTAAAGTTTGACCATATTCGGTAATTGTGGATCTGTTTCGGTATTTACAAAATCACCAGACCAAACAAGAGATACACGGGCATAAAGCGTTAGATCATCATAAACATCACCGTTTTCCATCCCGCGCTTTAAAATAGTTTTTAGTAAATCGTCTTCATAAATGTACTCTTCGGTTCCATAAATTTCCAACTCATCACTATCATAAGCTTCATACTCGGCAACACCAATTAATCGTTGATTTTCATCAAGATAAAATTCAGCCATGAATTCAGGGAACCATTCATCACCATCAAAATATTCAGTGTATATGCTTGCTATAAAACTAGCATCAAAGAAGTTCACAATCGGAGCAACAGGGTTGCCAATAACCCTAAATTCCTTAACCCATTCGCTACCATTCCAATAGTATTCTGTATGAGTAAACTTATTGAATTCATCAAGAGGCACAGAGTTTAATATCCAATAAAACTCACTTAAGTTTGGTGGTTGAATTGTACCGTCCTCACCCGTGTAAACAAGTCCAAATAAAAGGGGCATTATTCTCAGGAACTCATTAGTTGAGGTATATTCAGGAAAAACTAACATATAATCATTTATCCAACCTACTTCGTTCTGCCACATTTGCTCAACAAAAAAGAGTCCTTGATCGGGAATGATTGCTACATTAACCTTTAAATATGGTATCCATTGGCCATTAACATATTTTTCATCAAGAAACCCCCTAAACTGATTGTTGGTATAGTCCATTGTTATACGTGTATCAAGTACCCAAGTTTGATTTATCCACATGTAAGTAATAACCTGACTTTGACGCATTACCCCACCAATATTTGCATAGTTAAATGTAGTTCTAATATCGGGTATCCACGACTCTGACGAGGAATTCCAGTCGCTGGTAATATGTTCAGTCATTAAGTTTCCTGAATAAGAAATTTGGTGCCGTTCATAGTTTTCCAACTCCAAAGTTGCGAAATTCAAATATTGAGTAATCCAATCTGTTAACAAACCGTTTTGATAATCATACTCATTACGAAACATTGGCATCCATTCTTCTTCATCGTAATACTCGAAGGTGGCAGAACGAAGTAAATCAAGCTGAGTTGAATTAAGAAGGGCGAACATGTCGGGGATAAATAAACTCGAGTAGCTATTATGCTCCACATTTATTGATTTTCCCCATTGTGCAATTGTTGTTTTTTGTGCCTGAAGAACTGTAGCAGTGCCCAAAAAAACAATAAGAAAGGATAGTATTATTTTTTTCATGACCGCAGAAATTAAATGAATAAAAGACTACCGGCTTAAAGCATTGAAAAAAATAATATTCCCGACTTCGAGCCGGTAATTGAATATATGAAAGCCATATTCAAATATCAATGTTAGAAATTTGCATGGGCGGTAAATTAAGCTCTTAAAGCAAACCTAAACAACCTTGTGCCCTACCGGTAAAGTTTGGCTACTTGTCGAGCCTTAACCACGAAGATCACCAAGAATGCACAACGATCATGGATTTATACTGAACACTAATTACCATTGTGTTCTTGGTGTATCCGTTGTGTAAGTTGTGGTTAAGAAATCCTTGCTCAATAGCTACGTCTTTGCCCACTACGGAACCTGTCCCGGTTTTTACCGCAGAACTTGTCCCGGTTTACCGCGGATTACTCAGATTTACACAGAGGAACACAGATTAGATACGATTTTTATTTAATACAGAGAATAGAAAAAACATAGCGGTCTTTACGCTGGCGAGATTTAAAACCAAAAAGATCACCAAGAATGCACAACGATCACAGATTTATGACGAACCCAAATTTCCGTTGTGCTCTTAGTGCATTTGTTGTGTACGCTGTGGTTAACAAGTCTTTTCTTAATGGGTTGTTCTTCTTTACCGGGAATAAATCAGATTTAAGCAGAGGAACGCAGATTGATTCAGTTCAATCATCAACCCAAAAAAGAAAGTCGGAAAATCTTTGCGACTTCGCGCCCTTGCGAGAAACAAAAACCAACAATACTCTACTTTGATATCTAATTTCACGGTATTATTATTCTACCATAAATATCATACAACTCTAGTACAAAAACGATGAGCACACTTTTTTCTTCAGTAATACTTCTGATTCTTTTTCAATTACCTGCAAATGCCCAGCAACGACCCGATGTATTCGAATGTATTCGTAACTCGGACAACATGACACAAATGTTAGATTGTACCGAAACCTATGTTGACTATTGGCGAGATGATATGCAACGGAATTACGACAGGCTACACCAGGTTTTGCCCGAGGCCAGACAAATCATGCTTGAGGAAAGTCAGGAAATATGGAATATGTACCGCACCCAACATACTGATTTATCAAATGCTATTCATTTTGGTTCCGGTTCCGATACCGACCGTCTATCTGCTCGCATTCGGGTTGGCATTATGTACATGAACCGAAGTACACAACTACAAGAACTTTTTGAAATCACGATAGATACGTTTTAGGCAGTAAGGCTGAATGTAAACCTATCCTTTGATACTGACATCAACTGTTAACGGTAATAAATAAATATTAACATTACCGAAACACAGAATTATTTAGATTGATGTATGAAATTTTTAAAGATTGGCATACCGATAATTGTAGTAGCAGGAATTTTTGGATGGTTTTTTTGGCCTGAGACTAATTCGGGCAATGATAACCTGCCACCATTAAATAAAGTAACTGTTTTAGAAGGTGATATAGCTCAACGGGTTGTAGCATTCGGTGCTTTACAACCGGTGCAAAAAGTAGAAGTTGGAAGTCAGGTATCAGGAATCGTTGACCAAATTTATGTCGATTTCAACACCCCTGTAACTCGGAATCAAATTCTTGCACGTATTGATCCTTCAACGTTTGAAGCTGCGGTGAGCTCGGCAAGGGCCGAATTAGAATCTTCGAAAGCAGCTTTGGAATTGGCTGAAATCCAACACAACAGAATACAAGAGTTAAGAGAGCGACAGTTTGTGTCACTTTCAGATGTTGACGAAGCATCTGCAAACCTCAGGCAAGCTCAAGCTCAGGTTCAGGTTAGGCAACATGCTCTCGAAAGAGCCGAAAGAGAGCTCGAAAGATGCACAATTGTAGCCCCAACAGATGGAATCATAATTTCCCGCGCCGTTGATTTAGGTCAAACCGTTGCCGCAAGTCTAAATGCTCCCCTTTTATTTGAAATAGCAACCGATTTAAAACAGATGCATATTTATGCGCTCGTATCAGAAGCAGATATTGGAGTGATTGAAGAGGGACAACGAGTTGTATTTAGAGTTGATGCCCACCGAAACAGAAACTTTGAAGGCACAATAATTCAGGTTCGAAATGCACCGGTTATTTCTGATAATGTAGTACATTATGAAACGCTCATTGAAGTAGATAACTCGGAATTATTACTAAAGCCCGGTATGACAACTGAGGTAAATATCATCACTGACGAAGTTCATGATGTAGTTAAAGTGAGAAATACAGCATTGAGAGCAAGGTTGCCGGATAGTTTAGCACCGGAAGAGGCTGAGTTAGAGGGCGACAATAACGGCAGAGTAGTAATTCTTCAAAATGGGCAGTTATTGAGCAGAGCTGTACAAACGGGCATAAGCGATGGTGTAAATACAGAAATCAAGCAAGGTGTAAGTCCGGGTGATACGCTTGTCGTTGGGCTTACATTGGCAACCGAGGGTAATGAGCAAAGACGCAGCTTATTTGGCGGGCAACAAGCAACATTTTAAATGCCAATTCTAGAGCTAAATGATATAACCCGTGTTTATCGTTCTGAGTCAATTGCGGTAAAAGCAGTTGATTCGGTTTCTATGACAATATCGGAAAAAGAATTTGTTGCTCTTATGGGGTCAAGTGGCTCGGGTAAATCAACGCTTATGAATATTTTAGGATGTCTGGATAAGTTAACAAGTGGTACATACCTGCTTATGGGCGAGGATGTTGGAAAGATGAACAAGAACCAACTTTCCGGTATTCGCAACCGAATGATTGGTTTTGTATTTCAAAACTTTCACCTTTTACCAAGAACTACGGCTCTTGAAAATGTTGAATTACCACTACTATACAGCAGGGAAAAATTGTCCTGGAAAGAAATAAGGGAAAGGGCTAAAGAGTCGCTCAAAATTGTAGGGCTCGGCGACAGGATTAATCATACACCCAATCAGTTATCCGGAGGGCAACAGCAACGCGTAGCCATAGCACGAGCCTTGGTTACTAAACCCAAAATATTATTGGCGGATGAACCAACCGGTAATCTTGACAGCAAAACAACGCTTGAAATCATTGATATTTTTCAAAAACTGAACGACGACGGACTCACCATTTTAATGGTAACCCACGAACCGGATGTTGCTAACTTTACCGGGAGACAGATTGTATTAAGTGATGGAAAAATTATTTCAGATAAAAAAAACAAACCCGTTTCAGCAGCTAATGAATTAGAAAAGATTAGGCTAAGAAACGATAGCTAAAAACCCAAAAAAATGAAAATTACAGCTATACCTTTAATTTCTATCAAAGCATTAAGACGAAACGCTATGCGTACTATCTTAACTGCTTTGGGAATTATCATAGGTGTTGGTGCTGTAATAACTATGGTTGGTTTGGGTCAGGGAGCAGGCGAAGAAGTAAAAGCACAAGTAAATCGATTAGGACAAAACGTTGTATTAATCTTTCCGGGTTCTATAAGCTTGGGTGGAGTGAGCATAGGCGGAGGAACCATTAACACCTTAACTATTGAAGATGCCATAGCGCTGCGCGATGAAATACCGGAAGTGATAGCTGCAAGTCCGGAGGTGCGTTCGCAACGGGTAATTGTTTATGGCAATAGAAACTGGTTTACCAGAATCTATGGCCAATCGGCAGATTATTTGCAAATCAGGCAATGGCCTATGGAAAGTGGTGAAATGTTTACAGAAGAGGATATTGAGCAAGCATCTCTGGTGGCAGTAATAGGACAAACAATTGTACATGAACTCTTTGAAGGCGCAGACCCTATTGGTGAAACAATTAGAGTTAGAGGGTTTCCTTTAAGAATCATTGGTGTGCTGTCAGAAAAAGGGAGTTCACTCATGGGCTCGGTTCAGGATGATATTGTAATCGTGCCATATACTACAGCATTTCAAAGAATATCTGGAAGATCGCACGCCATGGTGATTAACGTGCAGGTTTTTAATGATGAATCTATGGATATTGCACGGGAAAAAATGACGGATCTGCTTAGGGAGCGTCACAATTTGGCACCTTATCAGGAAAACGACTTTACCATTCAAACACAGGAAGAAGTGGCACAAGCTGCAACAGAAACCTCCAGAATAATGACGGTATTACTTGCATCAATCGCAGGAATTTCACTATTTGTTGGTGGAATAGGCATTATGAATGTGATGCTCGTAAGTGTAACTGAAAGAACAAGAGAAATAGGGTTAAGATTGGCAGTAGGTGCCCGTTCGGGGGATGTTTTACTTCAGTTTTTGATAGAATCAGTTATATTGTGTCTGATTGGTGGTATCGGGGGTATTTTATTAGGTGTGGTATCAACTGAATTAATTGCAATTTATGCCGGTTGGCCTGCACTCTTTTCAAAAGATGCCATGATTATCGCCGTATCGGTTTCCGCATCGGTTGGTCTATTTTTTGGGTTTTATCCTGCATGGAAAGCTTCAAGGTTAGACCCAATAACAGCATTAAGAACAGAATAAATAAAGAGGGACTAATGATTTATTTAGTATTAGCATTTTTGGCATTTCATATAACAGATACAAAAGAAAATGACAAAAGTCAGTTTTTGGAGCACATCCAAAGTTTATGTGGTAATAGCTTCGGAGGCGAGGTTGTTCATCCCGAAGAACCACCACGAGGATTTACGGACCCGCTAACCATACATTTTCTGCATTGCGAAGGTGATTATGCACATGTTCCCTTTCACGTGGGAGAAAATCAATCAAGAACCTGGATGTTTACATTATCGGATGAAGGTCTCCTTCTGAAACACGATCACCGCTATCCGGATGGCACGCCCGAACGCATGACCAATTATGGTGGATATGCTACAGATGATGGCAATGCTTTTATCCAAAGATTTCCTGCTGATGAAGAAACCATTGCGTTAAGAGACAATCTGAGAAGTCATATTTGGGTAGTGGAATTAAGTGAAGACTTAACCACGTATAGCTACAGCCTGTATCTGTATGAAAATTTATATTTCAGGGCTGATTTTGACTTAACCCAACCTATTGATGTTGACTAGGCTTAACAGCTGATGCTTTCTGATATTCTCTATTTTGCCGATTTAGTCGGGGTTGCCGTTTTTGCCATAAGTGGCGCCCTGGCTGCCGGTCGCAAAAGTCTCGACTTATTGGGTGTTTTGGTTATTGCCGTGGTTACGGCCGTTGGCGGCGGTACCCTCCGAGATATTTTATTAGATCGCACGCCGGTTTTCTGGATACAGGATACAACCTACTTGTTTGTGATTATTGCTGCAACCTTTGCAACAATCTTTTATTCGCGCTACAGAAAACCACCCATAAAAACCCTGCTTATAGCCGATGCTTTTGGATTGGCTGTATTTGCTATTCTCGGTGCAGGAATTGCACAATCGGTTGGTGCAAGCGGTATTATTGTGGTGATAATGGGAACTATGACGGGCGTAGCGGGCGGCGTTGTGCGCGATATTCTTACTAATGAAATTCCCCTTATCCTACGAAGAGATTTTTATGCCACTGCTGCCCTCCTGGGTATATTATCGTATCAGCTTATGTTAGCCCTCTCTGTTCCGGACAATACAGCATCACTCACAGCTATGGTTGTAATTATTGTATTGCGCTTTGCAGCCATATTCAAAAACCTGAGATTACCGGTTTTTAAATTACCGGATGAACCGCATTAACTCGGCCGTACAGTTAACGGCATTTAAACTACACCAAAGTTTGAGTGAGCATGGTATTTATTTTTAACCACAGAGATACAGAGTCACAGAGGTTAGGGTTAAAACATATGCATAATCAAAGGTGAACTAAATAAAGCAAGAGCAACCAATATATAGCATTCACCACCACACCTAAATAAAAAGCTCCTCTTGTTTAGAACAAATTGAGGTATTACATTTAATCAACCACTTAAACATAGGGGATAATTTATGGCTGAAATTTTTATTGAAGTAAAAGAAGAAAATCCAAAGCGACGATTAATAAATGCATTATTAGCATTGGTTGCAGGAGTACTAACACTATCCACTCCCGATTTTCTATATGTTATTATTGCAGCTTACCTTATTGCTAATGGAATTGTCTATGCATTTGGTAAATCTGCCCTCATTATTGGCACAGCCAGTATTGTTGCCGGAATTTTCATCTTTATCTTTCCCGATTTAATACCCTACGCCTTTGCCGGTTTTCTCTTATTCCTGGCTATGGGTACTATTCTTTCTGTAGGCTTGTCATTATTGGGAATAGTGGCGTTCATTACCGCTTTGCTCATCATCTCAAACACAGCACTTGTAAGCTATATCGTGGCAGCTTTCCTTGTATTTTACGGGGTATTGGGTATAGTAGCCTATTTCAAATCAACCTAAAATCTTCTAAATCCTTCTTGCTATGCTTTCCTTCAAAAACCTATATGTGCTTGTATTTTTATTCGTCTTTAGTCTGCCGACCATGGCGCAGTTCACTGATGACCCTGCTGTAAATACTCCTATTGCAAATACATCGGGCGTTGATCAGGTTCTGCCCAAAATTGTGACCCATGCCGATGGAACTTCTTACATCAGCTGGTTTCAAAACAATTCCGGTTATGATGTGTATATGCAGAGAATTGACGCAGAAGGAAATAAATTATGGGGTGATGAAGGAATTTTGATTGCTTCAAGAGGGTTTTCTTCCACCCAGGATTATGGTCTTTCCATTGATTCCGATGGAAATGCCGTTATCATTTTTCGTGATGATCGCTTTGGAGGTGAGCGCGTTACCGTAAATCGAATAGCGCCCGATGGTGAGCATCTTTGGGGAACTAACGGAGTGCAAATTACAACCGATGGATTTATTAACGCTCCTAATGTTACGGTAGCATCTAACAATACCATTGTAGCGGGCTATACAGGCGAGGGTTTCGTGGGCATAACTGCACTTGATACAAGCGGAGATATTTTATGGACTGCCAACCAATCGGTAGACGGAGCAAACCTTGCACTTTCGGATATCAAAGCCTCGGACACGCCCGGCCAAACGGGTCAGGTAATTGTTATGATGCAAACCTTTGGTGCTCCAACGGTACCTCGCCGATTATATGCTCAGAAAATTAATGCTTCCGGTGCAAATGTTTGGGGAGCTTCGCCGGTGCAAATCATGACTGATGGAACGCTTCAATTTGGTAATTTCCCCGACTTTATTGTAGATGGCAATGGGGGTATGTTTGTGGCCTGGTACGTTACCGATCCCGGTTTAAACGTTCGTGTGCAGGGAATTCGGAATGATGGCTCCCTCTATTTTGCAAGTAACGGAATTTTAGTATCGGATGATACTTCGAGATTGAGAGTGAACCCCGATCTTGTTTTTTCCGAATCGGATGAAAGCCTGTATGTTTTCTGGATTGAACTGAACTCCAACCAGTCTCAAAGCGGACTTTACGTTCAAAAATTGAATAAAGACGGAAACCGCCAATGGGGAAGCCAGGGTGTGGCAATGATTCCACTATCACCCGGTGCGCCTGCATTTACCGGAGTGTACGCGCAGCTTTTCGGCTCCGATCCGGTTGTGTTCTATACCCGAAATACCACTTCGGTAACAGAAGGTCATATACGCGCTGCACGTATCAATTCCGTGGGACAGTATATATGGCACGGCAATTTTATTGCTATCAGTGATATTCAAACCGCCCACTCTCGTCTTAATTTCAGCAAGCCGAGAGCATCAGAAATGATCATTACCTGGCAAGCCGGTAGTACTCCGGGGAATGTTTTTGCCCAAAACCTCAATGCTGACGGAACCCTTGGATCGGTTGATTCCGAAGCCAATTTGGTTACGTTTCGTGTAGACATGAGTGTACAGGAATTTCAGGAGAATTTTATTCCTCAGGTGGGTGATAAAGTGTTCGTACGCGGTTCATTCAGTGATTTTGCACTATTGAATGAAAATGAAATGACCTTAATTGAAGATTCTGTTTATGAAGTAACCCTTGATATTGAAGGCAATCCGGGCGACACTTTCGAATATAAGTTTTTCATTGAAGCCGGTGATGGTAGAACCCTGCCTAATACCGGTTGGGAAGATAATGTAGGACCCGGCGAGAACGGAAACCGCGTTTTTGACCTGGCAGGTAGAGAGCAGGAATTACCGCTTGTATTTTTCAATAATGAAGATGAAAAACTAGGTTCGTTCAATCCGCTCACCCCGCCCGTTGGTAGTACTTTTGAATTAAATCCTGATGGTGACGAGATGCTCGTTTTCACCTGGGAAGAATCGATCGGGGCCGATTTTTACTATGTGGAATTCCGACCAAACTTTGAGGGAGTAACAACCAACTGGTTTTATGATTCGGATGAAGACGGCTCCACAACCCAACTAACCATATCGGAAAGTGTTCTTGCCAATTTAGTTTTAAACACCAATACCGGTATTCGTGAGGGTACAATGGAGTGGCTTGTATATTCGTCCCGCGATGGAGAAGAACGCGAATCGGAAACATCATTTACGTTTGAATACACCGTATTAAGCCCTGCCTCGGTAACCGACCCTGTTCTGGTGCCTCAAGAAGTACAGTTACACCAAAACTACCCGAACCCGTTTAACCCAACAACCCAAATACAATTTGAACTCCCAAATACCACCAACATCACTCTGGAAGTATTTAACCCCGCAGGTCAGCGCGTAGCCATGCTCGCAAACGGTACAAAACAAGCCGGCCGCCATACCGTCCAGTTCGACGGAACCAACCTCTCGAGCGGCCTGTACGTGTACAGACTCCAAACCGGGAACGAAGTAATTACCCGAAA
>PXCK01000021.1 GCA_003566635.1 Balneolia bacterium
CTATCTCGAACGAGTTCAGACATCTACCTGCTCACCTACCCTGAAGTCATAGATTATTTGGATGCTATAAGGCGGAGCGGGGCATCAGGAATAGAACTCCCGCAAATTCAGTTTTTCGGTAAACTTCTGTATCCCATAGGGATATTAATTGTATCACTGATTGGTGTAATTTTAGCCTCTGAACGACGCAAAGGAGGCAGAAGTGTTATTTTGGGATTGGGATTAACGGTAATTTTTTTCTATTTAATAACAATGAAGCTAATTGAACCCTTTGGAGCCGCAGGCGAAATAAACCCTTTGGTTGCCGCTGCTCTACCACATGTTGCATTCTTCTTTTTTAGTTTATACTTATTGTGGCGAGTACCGAAATGACTTATTACAAATCGGTTACAAAATAATCTTAACCCGAACTATTCACGAAAGTATGAAATTTTAATCTTATACTATTAAAAATATTTTATTAAGAAAAATGCCACACTCATTCAAATTTGGGTGTGGTTAGCATGCTACACTCCGGGCGAAGCGATTCCCACGCAGTGAAATTCCCATGCTAGCTGCGTTGAAGTTGAAAAAGTCATGCTAAGGGTACTAAAGTACCCTTACGCTGATTTTCCACATTCGCCTTGCTACCAAGAAAATTTTTTGTTGAATAAACTTTTTTATTTAACCAACGTCATCTTTCGAGTTACAACTTTTGAATTGGTCGTAAGTCTGTATAAATATACCCCGCTAGCTGCATTTCGAGCATCCCAAGTAACCTGATGAGAACCTGAGCTAAAAGTTCCATCAGCAAGGGTAGCAACTCTTCTTCCAAGAATGTCGAAAACATCTAATCTAACTTCCTGATCTGATGGTAAACTAAATACTATAGTGGTTGATGGGTTGAATGGATTCGGATAATTTTGATTTAGGACAACTTCAAAAGGTGTATAAGAAACATCTTCTTCAATTGGAGATATAAGTACCGAAAAACGAGGAGGTTCCGGTGCTGTTTGCAACATAGACAGCTGCTGTTCACCTTTAAACAAGACTCTATCAAGAGTAGCAAATTGACCTTCATGACTTTTTCCCTCTCTTTGTGTACCGGAATCGGATTGCTCCATTCGTGTAAATGGTAAAATCTCTGATGCTGTGGTATGGAAGAAAGATGTTTGAGTTATTTCATGCATCGGAATTGCTTCTTTCAATTCGTGATCCATTAATGTAAGTTTGTATCTATCAGACCAATCGCCAGGTACTCTCCACATAAGTTCAAACGTATCATTCAAAGCATCTTGATTGACACTACCTCCTAAGTACAATGGTATATTTAAAGGTTCTTCTATAGTTTTTGGTAGTGAGTTTATTACGAGAGGAGCTCCTCCATAAACCCTAGCTGTGGTTAACGATAACCAGTTGTCTGCCAAAGGATTCAACCTGTAAGCATCCTTTTTATTATGTTGTAAACTTCCTGCATTACTAAACATGAGCCTGGTTTCTGCACTCATTCCTGCTGCCGTTGCAATGAGAGAGACAATCACAGCATCCTCATCTAAATCTCCATTTTCTGATGCCGGTCTGCCGTACCACTGGGCATCTGTTGTTTTTGCATCTTGGTTAAATGTTAAAGCCGGGTTTTCATCGTTGGCTCTAACCCAAAAACCTTGAAATGGTGCAATTTTATGATCCTGAATATTACCGGTAACACCATTTGAAACCCTAAAATCGCCATCATTCAGGGTTGGGTCCCAAATGTATATAGTTTCATCTACATTTGTTCGATTCCATGCTATGGGATTATTCCAGAACAACGATGATGCTGTTGGGTTCCCAACCAAGTTCCAACCAGTATCATTTTCATTAATATCAATAAAAGGATCACCAACCTGGGGAGCATCGGGATCTCTTTCAGTAAAGGTTAGATTAAACTCGAAAACACCTGAGTTAAGTTGATGTTCTGTTCCATTTGCCGTCATTACAATTGGCAATTCATCCAGATAATCAATGGTATCATCCGGTCTTTCAGCCCCATCAAAAATAAATTGAAAGTAGCCCACACCACTAGGCACACTGTCATTAATATCCAAAGGTTGGCGCCATGCCATATTCGTAGTACCAATACTGGTTTCATCGAATGTTAAAATGTTGGGTTGTAAATCAGGAAAGCTTGATCCTGTAAAACCCTGACTTACAAATCCATCTAATAAATCTTGAAAGGTAGTTTCGACTGGACTTGAAATTAATCTCCAACCTTTGTTACCCGTTATCTCTCTTTCAATACTTAGATTAGGATACGTTTCACTAAAATCTAAATAATTTGCTCCATCTTCAATTCTAATAACCCCGTTACCACTTGTATTTTGATCAATCTGAAACGTTACAGAGCTCGGAACTATTAATTCACCGTTTTCAAGATTCAATACACTTTCTACAGTAGTACTGGAGGATAACGTAACTGTTTCTGTATTATCAATAGTTAAACCCGAAACTGTTGATGGTAAACCATTCCCGGTAAATTGATTTGTAGAGCCGTTATAAATATAGGTAGCCCCTTCATCGAAATTTCGGGTTGTTGTTTGTATTGAGCCTGTAGAACCCGAAGTTGTAATTCCATCTGATGATATTATACCAAGAGCACCTCCGGCATTTAAATTAAACTGACCGGTTCCTGATACCACAAACGAGTTTGTTTGCAATAAACCCGTATCATTTATATTAACAGTACCATTATTTATAACATTATCATCAAGTGTAACTTCGTGATTGGCGGCTACAAATACATTACTACCTGCATTCGGAGGAAATGTGGTCGCAGGTCCTGCATGAGAAGGATCAAAGGTCCATGTATTTCCATCTTGCCAACTTCCATCGGTACGGCTGTAAAAATCATCACCAATAAAATATCTGATGATTACAATACCATGACCGCCTCTGGCACCAAGCCGGCTATTATTACCGCCACCTCCTCCACTACCTGTACCATCGAGACCTTGTGTTGGAGCAATATCATCATTTCCGCCATTGCCACCTATACCAGAGCCACCC
>PXCK01000161.1 GCA_003566635.1 Balneolia bacterium
ACACGCTATACCCACGAGCCAGATAATTTTCACAGCCAATGGCACAACATCGGCGGATACAATCAACGCGGTCGCCGCCGTACCCAGCAATATCCATCCACTGATACTTTTCCAGGATTCAGACCGGGCTAAAACAACACCGGCACCGGCAAGTAACCAAAACCAGGGATCGATAATGAACAAAGTATCTCCATAAAACCACGTATCATCGAATGGCATTAAAAGCCGCACGCCATACGTATTCAGCCAATCCAGTAAAGGATGACTTAAAACACCAAGAAAAGCAATTCCAAGCAAAACCATAGGACGCATTGGCGGTCCTTCCCGCATTTTTCCTTTGCGCTGCATTCGTTTCTCAATCAAGCGGTCAATGCCCAGCATCATTCCGGTCAGTAAAAACGGCCATATTAATAGAGCCAGAATACCGTGCGTCCATCCTCGGCGTACAAAAAGGGCGTAATCGTTACTAACGAACATGGCAAGCGCATCCACATCGGGAATATTTGCCCCAATAATAAGCGTGGCCGTAGCAAGAGCCGTCTTTCTCTTAAGGCCGGCCTCGGCCATCGTGGCCCCGAAAAGTGTGTGTGCGAGTGGATCCATTTAGGGTTTTGTTGGTTGTATTGGATTAAAAAGTAAGAAAGTACAAAATAACTCTATCCAGGACTAAATAATTTGCCTAATATTGTAGAATTAATACAACAAAAAAAGTTACTTTATTTGGGCATCATAATATTGTATAATTCATACAATGAAAAAAATTCATCAAATAGCAAATATTTCATTTGGGAAGAATCTGGATGCTTCAACTGTTGGAGACATTGCATTCATTCAATCTGGAAGCATCAACGAGACCGGTGAATATGATTCGCGAAATATTCAATATTTGAATGTAGAGTACGTAAGCAAAGATGACTATCTGCTCCCTGGTGATATTTTATTTACAGCGAAGGGCTCTATTAAATCACCTTACATAATAAAAGAGGCTGATCTTCCTGCAGTTGCAAGCTCAGTCTTTTTTGTTATTAGGCCGGATTTGGAACAAGTATATCCGGAATTTCTGTCCTGGATTTTGACTTCGCCAAAGCTGATACATCAAATTAATAATATCGCTGAAGGTTCAACAATTACATCAATTTCGATTCGCGAGTTCAGGTCAATTACTATTGAAGTGCCTCCCCTTTCGATACAAAAAAAAATTACTGAGTTAAATGTGCTGCATAAAAGATATGCCGAGCTAACACTCGAATTGCAAAAAAAATTAGAAATCATGAATATGGCAGCTGCCAACAAAGTCATAAATATCAACTATGAGTAATACGATAACACAACATCAAATCAACCGCACTGCCTGGGCGGCATGTGACACTTTTCGCGGAGTCGTTGATCCCTCCGAGTATAAAAACTACATCCTCGTATTTCTGTTTATTAAATACATTTCGGATTTACGAAAGGAACGGTTGGCCGAGCTTGAGCAACAATATGAAGCCAACAAAGAGCGGATTGAGCGCGCATTGAAAAGAGAGCGCTTTGTGTTGCCGCAACATTGTACGTATGATTATCTGTACAGAAAACGCAATGAAGCCAATGTTGGTGAAATCATAAACCGTGCTTTACATGATATCGAAGAATTCAATAAGGAAAAGCTGGATGGTGTTTTTCGAAACATTGATTTCAATTCCACAACCGCACTTGGTGAAACCAAAGAAAGAAATTCAAGACTTAAAAGTTTGATTGAAGATTTCAGTGATCCTATTCTGGATTTCCGCCCCTCAAAAATTGGAAACCGTGATGTCATCGGAGATACCTATGAATACCTGATAGCCAATTTTGCCTCCGACGCCGGAAAAAAAGGCGGTGAATTTTATACCCCTGCTGAAGTATCAGAACTGATGGCCCGGTTAATGGATCCGAAACCCGGCGAGCGATTATACGACCCTACATGCGGCTCAGGCTCACTTTTGGTTAAACTTGCACGACAAGTTAATGACCGGGATTTTTCGGTTTACGGACAGGAAAGCAACGGCAGCACCTGGGCTTTGTGCAAGATGAATATGTTCCTGCACGATATTGACAATGCGCGTATTGAGTGGGGCGATACCATAAAAAATCCCAAGCTTACCACAGACGATAAGCTCATGAAGTTTGATGTAGTAGCGGCCAACCCGCCGTTTTCATTGAAAAAATGGGGCGTTACTGAGGCTGAAAACGATCAGTATAATCGATTCTGGCGAGGTATCCCTCCCAAAACCAAGGGTGATTATGGCTTTATTTCGCACATGGTGGAAAGCCTGAATGAGCATGGCCGCATGGTTGTGGTAGTTCCACATGGCGTTTTGTTCAGGGGGAGCAAGGAAGGAAAAATCAGGGAACAGCTTATCAGGGAAAACCTGCTTGATGCTGTAATTGGGCTGCCCGAAAAACTTTTTTACGGAACCGGAATTCCGGCTGCACTTATGGTATTGAAAAAGAAACGAAGCCGCGAAGAAGTGCTTTTCATCGATGCGAGCCGGGAATATCAGTCCAACAAGAAACAAAATGAGCTTCGTGAGCAGGACCTTGAAAAAATAGTTCAAACTTATCGCGACTATGCAACCATAGAAAAGTACAGCTATGTAGCTACGCAGGAAGAAATTGCTGAGAACGAATTCAACCTGAACATTCCCCGCTACGTGGATACCTTCGAAGAAGAAGAGCCCGTTAATATTAAAGCGGTTCAGAATGAGATTAACCGTCTTGAAGGTGAACTGGGGGAAATCCGAAGCAAGATGAATGAGTATCTGAAAGAGTTGGGGGTATTGGAATGAGTGATGAGTCCGGGAAAAAATCTCAAGGTGAAATTCTGTTTTACCAAGCGGATGATGGAAATACGAAGGTTGAAATTCGCCTTGACAGTGATACCGTCTGGACCACACAAGCCGGCATGGCGGAGCTCTATGATACAAGTCCGCAGAATATAACCATGCACTTGAAGAATATTTTTGCGGAACAGGA
>PXCK01000225.1 GCA_003566635.1 Balneolia bacterium
ACAATGGTTTATGCTTTAATTTTAATACTTTCGTGAATAATTCGGGTTAGGCTTTGGATTTCGATTAAATAATATATGCTATGAGAAAAAAATGGACAGGAATTAATGTGGATGCTGAGGGAGATGGGATAACCGAAGCACTAAGTAAACAGGTAAATTTGCTTGGGGCATTAGTGGGAAATGCCGTTCTTGAACAGGCCGGTGAAGAAGTATTCAACCTGGTTGACGGCCTCAGGCTAAATTGTAAAAATGCCTATAAAAGTGATCAAACTAAGCTGCGTGAAGATGTCTGGAAATCTATAAGAAAGTTAAATCATAACGAAATTGACTGGCTATTAAGAGCGTACACTGCTTTTTTCCACATGGTAAATAAGGCCGAGCAACATGAAATTATCCGCATAAACAGGCAGCGTGAAATTAAGGCATCGGCAGAAAAACCAAGGGCAGAATCTGTATCGGAGGCTATAGGTTTAATGAAAAAAATGGGGCTGACATATCAGCAAGTGCTTGATGTGGTTTCCCGAATCGATATTCAGCCGACACTTACCGCGCATCCCACCGAAGCACGTCGAAGATCTGTCTTGAAAATTCAAAAGAAAATCTCCGAGAATCTTTCCGTACTTGATTCTGGTGACTACTCCGTTGAGGAGGAAGCGTTAATTATTGAAGATTTGTACCAGCAAATAAAGTTACTGCTCAATACAGATGACGTCAGGAGCACCAAACTTAAGGTTGAAGATGAAATAAAAAACGGACTCTATTTCTTCACAAATACGATTTGGAATATACTGCCCAGAATTTATAAAGATATTCAACAAGCCATCAGCACACACTATGATGAGGAACCGGATGACATTCCTGTAATTGTAAAGTACCGCTCATGGATTGGTGGCGACCGTGATGGAAACCCGTTTGTTACGCCTCATGTAACCCGTCACACTTTGCAGGAACACCGTAATGCCGTAGTAGAACTGTACAAAAATGCGTTGATTGAACTCAGAGGAGAGCTCAGTATTTCAAGCAGGCAGGTCGAAATTCCCGACAAGCTGATGCGGGCAATCAGCCAGGATTACAACCATGTTCACATCCCCGAAGAGATTGAAAAGGGGTATCAATATGAGCCGTATCGTCTGAGAATCACGCAAATTCTGTCTAAGCTTGAACGGGCTTTCCCAAAAGATGATACCGGTTTACTAAGGCCAAGAAAACCTGATGAAGATCAATACATTTACACTTTAGATGAATTCCTGCACGACCTGAATGTGATAAAACAATGCCTTTGCGAGCATCATTTTCAGGATATTGCCAAAAACGGCAGTCTTGCAACCTTGCTGATACAGGTAAAAACATTCGGATTGTCATTTGCCGCCCTCGATATTCGTCAGCATAGCGCTATTTTTGAACATACCGTAGATGAACTGCTTCGCCATGCCGGCGTGAGCAGTAATTATTCTCAATTATCTGAAGAAAAACGAATTGCGCTACTGAGTGAGGAACTCAAAAACCCGCGTCCATTGGTAAGGATTGATGCGATTCTTACGGAAACATCCCAAAAAACCGTCGATATTTTCCATACCATTCGTAAAACAACAAGAGTTGATAAGCAGGCTATTGGTTCGGTAATTGTGAGTATGACACACGATGTCAGCGACCTGCTCGAAGTTCTTATTCTTGCAAAAGAAGCGGGATTATGGGAGATGAAACAAGGCAGGATAAACACAAAAATGGACGTGGTTCCGCTTTTCGAAACCATTGATGACCTGCGTCAGAGCCATATTTTGATGACGCGCCTTTACGAAAATCCCGTTTACAGAATGCATCTTGAGGCCCGCGGGCGTTTTCAGGAGATTATGCTCGGGTACTCTGACAGTAACAAAGACGGCGGTTACTGGATGGCTAACTGGGCGCTGCATGTAGCTCAGGAAAACCTTGCAAGAACGTGCCGGAATTATAATATCGATTTCAGGTTATTCCACGGCAGGGGCGGTTCGGTAGGACGCGGAGGCGGACGCGCGAATCAGGCGATGCTGGCATTACCTCCGGTTTGTCATAGTGGAAGAGTTCGATTTACCGAGCAGGGAGAAGTCATCTCATTCCGGTATGCACATCCGAGAATTGCCCACCGACATATAGAGCAGATTGTGAACGCCATGATTCGGGCGACCGCTTCAGGCATGGGTTACCACGATGAAAGCCGGGAGAAAGAAGATGATACCCGTGGCCGGATTATGAACGATATTTCGGAATTCTCTATGAAAGCCTATCAGGAACTTGTGCACAGCGAAGATTTCTGGCCATGGTACACGAATGTTACCCCTATTGAACATATTTCGAGATTGCCGATTGCATCAAGGCCGGTATCAAGAAAAACAGGCAGCGAGGTTGATTTAAGCAGTCTCAGAGCTATACCATGGGTGTTTGCATGGACTCAAATCCGGAATAATATTCCCGGCTGGTACGGAGTTGGCACTGCGTTAGAGAAAGTAACCGAAAAGAAAGAACAGCTGGAATTGCTACAAACCTGGTACAAAGAATGGCCGTTTTTTAAAGTGGTGATAGATAATGCTCAGCGTGAGATGGCGCGTGCTCATTTTGTGGTTTCGCCGTACTATGAACAACTATCTGACCAGGAGAGCATCCCCAAAATGATATCTGAGGAGTTCAAAAAAGCGGAAGCTTGTATTTTATCTGTAACAGGACAAAAGCACATTTTGGATGTCAATCCCGTCATTCAAAAATCCATAAAACTAAGAAATCCATACACAGATGTGCTGAATTTAATTCAGGCAGATTTGATGCACAGGTGGAACGAACGCTCAGAGGCAGACGCCGAACGGCTTAGAAATTTGCTATTCAATAGCATTAACGGTCTTGCCGCCGCAATGCAAAGCACGGGATAAAAAAAACGCCTGCCATTTTTTGATAGCAGGCGTTTATTTTAAAAATTAGTTTTTATAAATCCGGAGCTTCATCGCTGGGAATAAAAATTGA
>PXCK01000069.1 GCA_003566635.1 Balneolia bacterium
CGTTTTATCCGGCAAAAATTCCATTTCCGTTGATTCATATTGATACGGGTCACAATTTTGAAGAAACTATACAGTTCAGGGATGAATTGGTTAAAAAAACAGGTGCTCGTTTGATTGTCGGAAGTGTTCAAGAAGCAATCGATATCGGATTGGTACAGGAAGAAACAGGCCCGGAAGCCAGTAGAAACGCTTTACAAACCAAGGTTTTGTTAGATACCATCAAAAAACATCAAATTGATGCAGCCTTAGGTGGAGGGAGAAGAGATGAAGAAAAGGCGAGGGCTAAAGAGCGTTTTTTTTCGCATCGCGATATTTTTGGACAATGGGACCCTAAGAATCAGCGTCCTGAACTCTGGAACCTGTACAATGGCCTAAAGCATACCGGCGAGCAATTCAGAGTCTTTCCAATAAGTAACTGGACGGAAATGGATGTTTGGCAATATATTGCTCTGGAACAGATTGATATCCCGAGTATTTATTTTGCTCATAAAAGAGCTGTATTTAATCGTCGAGGTACATGGCTTGCTGAGACCGATTTTATCACTAAATATCCGGATGAAGTACCAAGTGAAACTATAGTCAGATTTCGTACAATTGGTGATGCAACATGTACGGGTGCTGTTTTGTCAAAGGCTTCAACTCTTGAAGAGATTATACAGGAAGTTGCTGCAGCTCGACAAACAGAAAGGGGCAATCGACATGACGATAAAAGAAGCGAAACTGCAATGGAAGACCGTAAAAAAGCAGGTTATTTTTAGTATTATAATTTATGCTTAAAAAGTCTCTTAAGTCCTAATTAAACTTTAATATTTAAGATTGGATACACGAAGATGTAAGAGTTTACAAAGAAAAAACCCTATGTTAAAATAAGAAACCCGAAATTGAATCATTCTTTACTATTAAACACAGAGTGCACGGAGTTGAATGAGTTACACAGAGATTATACCCTGCGTAACTCTGTATTCTCAGTGAGCCCTGTGTTAAAAAAGAAACCCGGAACCCAATTGTATTCAATACTCAAAAGAGGTAAAAATGATTTATACTGAAGATGATTACAATCAACTTTCTTCAAGGATTATATCCTGTTGTATTGAAGTACACAAAGAGCTAGGTCCCGGTTTAATGGAGTCAGTTTATGAAGTATGCGCAACTCATTTAATGAGAAAAAATGGACTTAATGTTGAACGTCAGGTAATATTACCTGTAACGTTTCAAGGGCACAAGTTAGAAAAAGAGTTTGTAGTTGATACTATTGTGAATGACTTAATAATTCTTGAATACAAATCTATAGAAACAATTTTACCTGTACATGAAGCACAATTAGTTACCTACTTGAAGTTAGCTGATAAAAAGCTTGGTTTGTTAATTAACTTCAATGTTGCACTACTTAAAGATGGCATAAGGAGAAAAATAAACGGTAATTTAAACCAAGAGAAACCTTCTAAAACAAGTTAATAGACACACTTTTTGTTATTTAAAATAGAGAGTAAACCCTGTGCAACTCTGTATTCTCAGTGAACCCTGTGTTAAAAAAACAAACCATGAACTAACCGAATTAGTTATTTTTGACCTTTTAATAAAACAAATTTATGTCCGAGTCTACAAATTTTGATAATGCTTACCTTTCAATGGATTTGCTACGGCTTACAACGGCCGGTAGCGTCGATGATGGAAAAAGTACCTTAATTGGTCGCTTACTTTACGATTCTAAATCAATATTTGAGGATCAACTGGAAGCCATTGAAAACACAAGCCGAAACAGCGGTGAGGCAGAAGTAAACCTTGCACTACTTACAGATGGTTTAAAAGCTGAACGCGAACAAAAAATCACTATAGATGTAGCTTATCGTTACTTCGCTACACCTAAACGCAAATTCATAATTGCCGATACTCCGGGTCATATTCAATATACCCGAAATATGGTTACAGGCGCATCTACAGCAGATTTAGCCATAATATTAGTTGATGCCAGAAAAGGCGTACTCACACAGTCAAAGCGACATTCATTTATAGCATCACTTCTTCAAATACCACATCTGGTAGTAGCCATAAACAAAATGGATTTAGTAGATTACAGTGAAGAAGTGTATCAACAAATAGTAGATGACTTCAAAAAATTTGCTCAAAAATTAGAAATTGATGATATCACATTTATCCCAATTTCGGCCCTGAAAGGAGATAATATTGTAAATAAAAGCGAGTCAATGCCCTGGTATAATGGAGCAACGTTACTCTATCATTTAGAAAATGTAACTGTTGGCTCACGTAAAAACCTGATTGATTTCAGGTTTCCGGTTCAATATGTAATTCGCCCCAATCAGGATTTCAGAGGATTTGCAGGCACCATTTCATCGGGCAGTATTCGGGTTGGTGAAGAGGTTGTGGCTTTGCCTTCAGGTATTAAAAGCAAGGTTAGCGGCATACATACCTATGAAGGTAATCTTGATGTAGCCCACGCCGGCACCGGTGTAACCTTGACTATCGAAGACGAAGTAGATATCAGTCGTGGTGATATGATAGTTCGGAAAAATAATGTTCCACAAGTCAGTAATGAAATTGAAGCTATGGTCTGCTGGATGAATGAGAATGACATGCAGGCGGGAAAATCATATATAATGGCTCATAACACACGATTGGTTGAAGCCATACCGGAGAAATTATACTACAAAATTGATGTAGATACCCTTCATAGAGAGGATTCGGATAGTCTGGGACTGAATGAAATTGGAAGAATTCATATTAAGACAGTTAAGCCAATCTTTTTTGATTCCTACAAAAACAATAATGCGACAGGCAATTTTATTCTGATTGATCCTGCTACCAATGTAACAGTTGGCGCAGGGATGATTCAAGGTATTCGTTCAGCAAAAAAAATAGAGGATGCAACCCAAAAAGTTAGTCCGGAAGTAGTATGGGAACCCTGGAATATTCCTTTAGCTGAACGCGAAAAAAGAAATGGTCATCCTGCTTTGGTGATTTGGTTGAC
>PXCK01000078.1 GCA_003566635.1 Balneolia bacterium
ACACCAATGGAAGTACAAAAAATTCAAGTGCTTCGAAGGTGTACATTGCTTTTAACGGCGTTCCGGCCGGTTATTTCGAGGTTAAAAATAAACTTCGGGATGGAGTAGCATCATTACTGCATCAGCTAAAGGAAAAATCGAAATTATACTTATTAAGTGGTGATAACGACTACGAAAAGCAGTCGTTATCGGGTTATTTTGATGATGAATCCCATCTTTTGTTCGATCAATCACCGGAGGATAAACTCGGTTTTGTGCAGTCATCGGTAAATGCCGGTAATCATGTGTTAATGATGGGTGATGGATTAAACGATGCCGGTGCCCTCCGGACAAGTACTGTGGGAGTATCTATTGCGGAAGATACCGGAAGTTTTACACCTGCAAGCGACGTGATTATGGAAGCCGGTTCTATCACAAAATTACCTTCTGTATTAGCCTTTTCAAAGGAAAGTCTAAAGATTATCAAGATCAGTTTTGCAATATCTGTACTCTATAACATTATAGGGCTTGGATTTGCTGTATCGGGCACGCTATCGCCTTTGGTTTGTGCCATTATAATGCCAATTAGTTCAATTTCTGTAATTGGCTTCACAACTTTAGCGACGCATTATAAAGCTTGGAAGAAAGGACTATTGGAATGAGTGTAATGTATATGCTTATAGCATTTAGCCTTCTACTTGCAACAGGTTTTCTATTCGCTTTCATTTGGGCCATGTTCAACGGGCAGTACGAAGATAAGTACACCCCTTCGGTCCGCATTTTATTCGACGATGAATTAGAAGAAACCAATAACGAAAAACAACATAAACAAAATAAAGAATAACCTTTATGGCTACTGAAACCTTCTACTACGACAATAAGATTGTCCGCAACTTTGCGATTGCGACTGCGATATGGGGTATTATTGGGATGATAGTCGGGTTGATTATTGCTTTGAAGCTGGTTTTTCCCGACTTCTTAGGATTTATACCTGAATTATCCTACGGTCGACTTCGACCATTACATACCAATGCTGTAGTTTTTGCATTTGCCGGAAATGGTATTTTTATGGGTATTTATTATTCACTTCAGCGATTGTGTAAATCGAGAATGTGGAGTGATACCCTAAGTAAGATTAACTTCTGGGGCTGGCAGGCAATCATTGTGTCTGCTGTAATGACGCTCCCATTTGGAATTACCCAAAGTAAAGAATATGCTGAGCTTGAGTGGCCAATAGCCATTGCAATTGCTGTAATTTGGGTTGTATTTGGTGCTAACATGATGATGACCATTTACAAGCGAAGAGTAAAGCATATGTATGTTGCCATTTGGTTCTACATTGCAACTTTCGTTACTGTTGCAGTTCTTCACATTGTAAACAATTTGGTATTACCGGTTGATTTCCTCAAGAGTTATTCCATGTTTGCCGGCGTGCAGGATGCACTCGTGCAATGGTGGTACGGTCACAATGCGGTTGCATTCTTCCTGACAACTCCGTTCTTGGGAATTATGTACTACTTCATTCCAAAAGCAGCTAACCGCCCGATATTTTCTTACAGATTATCGATTGTCCATTTCTGGGCGTTAATCTTTATCTACATTTGGGCCGGTCCTCACCACTTGCTTTATACAGCATTACCCGGTTGGGCGCAGTCTTTAGGGGTAGTATTCTCAGTTATGCTTATCGCACCATCCTGGGGTGGTATGATTAACGGTTTGTTTACGCTAAGAGGAGCGTGGGACAGAGTTCGTAAAGATCCGGTTCTTAAGTTTCTTGTAGTAGGTGTAACTGCCTATGGTATGGCTACTTTTGAGGGGCCGATGATGTCATTGAAGAGTGTAAATGCCATTACTCACTATACCGATTATGTAATCTCTCACGTGCATACAGCGGCACTTGCTTGGAATGGTGGTCTAACATTTGCGATGTTGTATTTCATCATCCCAAGAATTTACAGAACTAAGATTTACAGCATGAAGATGGCAAATTTCCACTTCTGGGCTGCTACTTTAGGATTGATTATATATGTTATCCCAATTTATTGGGGTGGTATTGTTCAAAGTTTAATGTGGAAAGAATTTACTGCTGAAGGTACATTAATGTATCCAAACTTTATGGAAACAGTAACCCACTTAATTCCGATGTACATTGCACGCGCATTTGGTGGCGGTCTTTATATCGTGGGTGTGGTTGTAGGTTCCTACAACTTATTTAAAACAATGAAGGGTGGAAGCCTGCTGTCTGATGAAGAAGCAAAAGCGCCGCCATTGCTAAGTAAATCAAGCGAGTCTAAGTCCGGAAGTTCATTCCACAGATTGCTTGAATCCAGACCTACACAGTTCACTGTTCTTACAACAGTTGCTATCTTAATTGGTGGTATTGTTGAGTATGTTCCAACAGCATTGGTAAAATCTAATGTTCCAACTATTGAAAGTGTTAAGCCATACACACCTCTTGAGCTTGAGGGTCGTGATATTTACATAGCCGAAGGTTGTGTGGGTTGTCACTCTCAAATGATTCGACCTTTCCGATCTGAAACCGAACGTTATGGAGAATATTCCAAGGCAGGCGAATTCGTTTACGATCGCCCGTTTTTATGGGGCTCGAAGCGTACCGGTCCGGATCTTCACAGGGTTGGTGGTAAATATCCTGATTCATGGCATTATATGCACTTTATGGATCCTACATCCACCTCGCCCGGTTCCATTATGCCGGCATATCCATGGTTTGTTGATCGAACCGTAAATGTAGACAAGATGCCGGCGAAAATCAGAACCTTGCAAAGATTGGGTGTTCCATATCCTGAAGGGTACGATGCACAGGCGATTGAAGATTATCGAATTCAGGCAGAGCGTATTGCAAGCGGACTTCGCTCAAGCGGTTTTGAAGTAACATGGGACAGCCACATGGTTGCCATGATTGCTTACATGCAACGCTTGGGAATTGATATAAGAGGGGAGCCTACCGAAGATATTCGCAGAATGATGGGTTATACCCAACAAGACAGTGATGATCAGGCAACCTATGCAGATGTAAAGGAGTAGGCTATGCGAAGAGACGTAATGGAAACTATTGCTGGAATAGAAATTTTCCCAATCATTTCCCTCATCATATTTGTAGGCTTTTTTGCAATGATGCTTTACTGGGTAATTCGTTTGGACGATACCTATATGAAAAACGAGAACTTGCCACTGGGGGATGATAACTCAGTGGCAGATTCCAACCTTCCAAAACAGGATATTAACGGAGAATTAAAACATGGCAGCTGAAAATAAAGACAAAGAAAAAAATCTTATTCTCGACGACGAACGAGAAAAGCTACTGGATCATGAATACGATGGAATTCAAGAACTTGATAATGCCATGCCTCCATGGTGGTTGTATGGTTTTTATTTAACAATAGCCTTCTCGGTTGTTTACCTTCTATATTACGAAGTAACAGGGTGGGGACCGGATCAACATGAAGAATACCAAAGAGAAATGGCCATGGCCGCAGAAAGGTACGGTGTTGCAGAAGAGGTAGCTACGATAGATTTTTCAACCGCTGAAATTCTTTTAGATGAAGAAAGTTTGGCAGCCGGTAGAACAATTTATGCAGCAACGACAAACTTGTGCGCAACCTGTCACGGAGCTGAAGGCCAGGGTTTGGTTGGCCCAAACCTAACAGATGACTATTGGAAACATGGTTGTGATTTAGAATCGATTGTAAATAGTATAAGAGTTGGTTTTCCTGATCGAGGTATGCCGGCTTACGGAAGTACGGTACGTATTCCCGATGAGGAGCTACATCAATTAGCCAGCTATATAATATCTATAAGAGGTACGAATCCACCAAATCCAAAGGCTCCAAACATGGACCGTGCTGTTGAATGCGTGGAACAATAAGTTGAGTAGGTGAATCCTGTGGAAAAAAATAATTCTAAAGATATCAATCCCATCACCCTTGAAGAATCGTTTAGAGATAAAGTTTCTTCAATAACAGAGGATGGAAAACGAAATTGGATATATCCCAAAAAGCCGGATGGTTTTTATTATAAAGCGCGAACTGTTCTTAGTTGGTTTTTATTGGGATTTCTATTTTTAGCACCATTTATTAAAATAAATGGTAATCCAATAATCTTGCTTAATATTTTAGAGCGCAAGTTTATCATTTTTGGAGTTGTTTTTTGGCCACAGGATTTTTACCTGCTGTTTTTAGCAATGATTACCCTCATTGTGTTTATCGTACTTTTTACGGCACTTTGGGGGCGATTATTTTGTGGATGGGTGTGTCCACAAACCATTTTCATGGAAATGCTCTTTCGAAAGGTAGAGTATTTCATTGAGGGTGATGCAGTGAATCAAAGAAGGTTGAATAAAGCCCCATGGGATAAATCCAAAATCTTCAAAAAAACCAGTAAACATGCCATCTTTTTTGGGCTATCATTTTTGATAGCCAATACATTTCTGGCTTACATAATTGGGGTTGATGCACTATGGGAAATTGTGACAAAACCGCCAACGGAACATCTTGCAGGATTTACAGCCATTACCATTTTTAGTTTGGTGTTTTATGGCGTATTCTCCAGATTTAGAGAACAGGTTTGTTTGGTTGCTTGCCCGTATGGCAGGCTTCAATCAGTCTTGGTAGATAACGACAGTATAGCCGTAACCTACGATTTCGCTCGTGGTGAAGGTCGTGCGCCTGTAAAAGACCGTATCATGAAAGATGGGGTTGTAACCAACGAGCCCAAGAAGTCGGACTATGGTAAGGCTATAGGTGATTGTATAGATTGCGAACAATGTGTTAAGGTTTGTCCGACAGGTATCGACATTAGAAATGGTATCCAACTGGAATGTATCAACTGTACTGCTTGTATGGATGCCTGTGATGAAATCATGCGTAAAATCGGCAAGCCTGAGAAACTTGTTACTTATACTTCCTATAATGCTGTTAATGAAAGCCGGGAGCCCCGATTCTTTACACCTCGTGTAATAGCATATATGGTAGTTTTTGCTATTGTTTCAACTCTGTTTACCTATTTCCTCTCAACCAGAGCCGACGTGAATGCGGTTATTCTTAGAGAACCCGGCATGCTTTACAATGAATTACCTGATAGCAGATTCTCAAACTTTTATAACGCTAAGTTATATAACAAAACATTTAATGAAATAGACGCCGAAATCCGACTCATTTTCCCTGAGGGAGAAATTAATCTTCTTGGCGATATGCAAACGGTACCCGGTGCGCAACAAACTGAACAACGACTTATGGTTTTCCTGCATGAAAGTGTTTTAGAAAGCCAGCAAACCCCTATCCAATTTGGATTATTTAAGGATGGGGAACTCATACAAACGATAAACAGCCGCTTTATTGGCCCAACACTGAACTGATAATTATGGAAAAGACTGAAAAAAAAGAATGGAAATGGCCGCTTGGAATTTTTATCGGCTATGCAATTTTTGTTACTGGTACATTAAGCTTTGTGTTTTTTACATTTACTCAAGAGACAGATCTGGTAATTGAAGACTATTACGGTGCAACGCTTACCTATCAGGAGCATATAGACAAGATGGTAAATGCCAACTTACTCGATGAGCCATTTACTTCTCATCTTAATGGCTCAATACTTGAAATCAAGTTCCCGGAAACACATCAAAACGATACTTTTGAAGGACGAATTGTTTTTTACCGTCCATCGGGCTCATCACTCGATTTTACTGTTTCTGCTAATCCGGACGACAGCGGCTTTCAACAAATTAATGTTAGCGAAATCGAACGTGGGCTTTGGAAGTTGCACGTAGAATGGTATGCTGATGGCACGGGGTACTTTAGCTCTCAGGATCTATTTTTGAGGTAGTAGCTATGGAACTTTTCTTATGGTCGGGGTTGATGTTCGGCCTACTGGGAAGCGTGCACTGCGCCGGTATGTGTGGACCAATCGTTTTAGCACTACCGGGTGGGAAAACCGGTAAGGCCGATTTAATTATTGGTAGAAGTCTTTACAGTCTGGGCAGGGTGCTTACTTATATGCTACTTGGTTTGGCTGTTGGCTTATTAGGTAGTGGTGTTTCTCTGGCCGGATATCAGCAGATATTGTCGATTGTTACAGGTGTGGCAATTCTAATCATTGCTGTTTTTCCTAAGGGAAAGTTCAATAAGTTTATGCACTTTTCGCCGGCCTTATTTAATAAAGTATTCGGTCCTTCTTTTAACTCTTTTATCCGTAATGGTTCAAAGTCATCTTTATTTGGCATTGGTTTCTTAAATGGATTCTTACCGTGCGGTTTTGTTTATATGGCGCTTATTGCTTCATTAGGAGCCGGAAGTCTTGCAGGGAGTATCGGTTTTATGGGGATGTTTGGTTTAGGTACGGTTCCTCTTTTATTTATGATGGCCATTGCACCCGGTTATTTAAGCTTAAATGTGCGTGAAAAAATTAAGGGTTTGTTACCGGTTGCAGCCGGAGTGTTAGGAGTATTGTTGATTTTGAGAGGGCTCTCTCTGGGAATACCGTTTATAAGTCCTGTTTTAGGTGTTGATATAGCGGGAACCGAAGCTTGCCATTAATATGGTGTCGTTTTTAAGGTCGAGTTGTTTGTATTATTGCATAGTGCAAGAATATAAGCCGCTTGGCCGATAGTGCGCACTTGTGGGTTATTTAATCGTGTTGCACTAATTACTTGAACTCAGGCGCACAAAAAACTTAACCCGAATTATTCACGAAAGTATATAATTTAAATTTTATGCTATTGAAATTATATGATATAGCCAAATACCACACTCCCTCAAATCTGGGTGTGGTTAAAATGCTGCACTCCGAGCGAAGCGATTCCCGTGAAACGCACCGAGCGAAGCGATTCCCACGAAGTGATACCCATGAACTGCTGTAAGTAGCGAAGAGTGTTGAGTTAATTCAAATTATAACAATGGTTTAGAGCTTATTTTTCAGCCATGGGTTTAAACCCATGGCTGGCTCGTGAAGCGCCCCGAATGAAGCGATTCCCACGAAATGCAACCCATGGCAGAAAGCATGGTTAATTCAAATTATATCAATAGTTTAAGATGCATGAACTAGCCATGGATTTAAATCCATGGCTAGTTCTCCAGAAACCCATGGCTGGCTAAGGTACTCTTCCGCTGATTTTCCACCTTCGCCTTGCTACCAAGAAAATTTTTTGGTGAATAATCCGGGTTATATGCATTATCATCATAAGGTCTATAAAACGTTTTGAAGGACCCGAAAAACACAAGTCCTACGTGATTAAGAAAAAAGTTAAATTAGACGTTGATTCTTTGAAAAGGGAAAAGCATTCTTACTCCACCTATTTATAGGTTAAGGAGACACTAAACATATTTCTTATTACTGCGGAGCAGCCGACTATTTGAACATTTTGGATAGTTTTATGAAAACTATTTACAATTAGGTATACGAGCTAAGGGTTTACTTGAATATTCCTTTGTTGATTTAACCACTGATTAAGCAGATTTACCTCCCTTAAGTGAGGCAGGCAGCAGATAACCGCAGATTAAACCCCCAAAATGAAGTCCTTTCTATCATCTATCAAACAATAGGCTGGTAGAATGCAATCGCAGAGTAATCTTTTGGGTAGAGAATGGGTAACTTTACCCTTTAAGAGTTAAGAAAGTTTGTGCGATAATACACAAAACAAATCAGTAGAAGTCAAAAATAGTTTGTAGTTTAAAAAAGCTTCTCAAAAAAATGATTATCGGTCAACTTCTTCTATTCCCTTCGCTATCAGACTTTTTCCTTTACAAGCTTCACTTACATTTATAATGTGATCTCCGATTTTTTCTAGTCTGTTCAGGATATCGAAGAAGTAAATTCCAAATCGAACACTGTAGGAACCATTTTCCAAACGAGCGTAGTGGCTCGTTCTAATTCTTTCTCTAGCTTTATTGATTTTCTGTTCAGCCTCAAAAGCTTTGTTTAAATCAACCTTCTCCGGGGATAAAGAAACATTTTCTTTCATTATATCCAAAGCATCGTGTACATTATTTAGCATTTCTTTAAGTTCTTCTAATGCCTCGGGTGGTAGTTCAATATTTTCATCCATCATTCTTTCAACAATTTTTGAAATCTGGAAGTACAAATCGCCAATACGTTCTAAGTCATTTAGCATGCTATACATATTGCGTATTCTACGAGTTGCTTTTTCACCCGGTTTACTATCTTCTGAAATTCTAGTCAAGTATTCTGCAATTTCAATTTCAAGAGTATCAGTTAATTTTTCTCTTTCTTCAAGCTTTTTCAAAAATTTATTCTGTTTCTTTTGTTTTTTGAAAAGTAAACCGGTGAAACTGTAGTGCATTTTCTCAATAATAGTTGAGAACAGTTCAATTTCTTTCTGTGCTTGATTTAAGGACATCTCTGGTGAAGATAATAAACCAGAACTAATGTATTGTAATTTGAATCTATCATCGCCCTCTGTTTTAATAGGCTGAATCTTTTCAACAAGGCGTATAATTTGTGGAACAAATGCAAATAGGATTATCACATTGAGCACATTAAACGAGGTATGAAAGAGAGATAGTGCCAATGTTGCATTAGGTCGGGCAGCCGGGTCATCAGAAAAAACAGATATGGCATCAGCAGAGAAATACATCATTATATGATCAATCCCCTTTAGAAATGGCACCATAACAATAAGCATCCAAATTACACCTATAACATTGAAAATAAGGTGAAAACGAGCAGCACGCTTCGCATACACATTACCAACAATTGCCGCTATATTTGCAGTAACAGTAGTACCTATATTTTCTCCAAGAATCATAGCAGCTGCAATAGGGAATGTAATCCACCCTTGTGCTAGCATTACAAGGGTAATAGCCGTAGCTGCAGATGATGATTGTGTAACCAAGGTTAGTACAGTTCCAACCAAAACAAAAATTATAGTAGATGCAAATCCAAAATCTGTAAAGCTGTTAAGAAACTCAAAGAGCTCTGGGTTTTCAGCTATATCCGGCACAGAATCTTTTATAAACTCAAGTCCAATAAAAAGAATACCGAATCCAATCATTGCTTCAGCGATATTTTTTAGTTTTGTATTTCCAGCAAATAGAAATGGGAAAAAAATACCAATCATGGCTATTGCCAAAGGTGTTATCTGGAATTTAAAACCAAAGAGAGATACCATCCATGCTGTAATAGTGGTACCTATATTTGCACCCATTATTACACCTGTTGATTCAATGAAAGTTAAAAGCCCCGCATTTACAAAACTAACTACCATTACAGTTGTTGTAGATGATGACTGTGTTATAGCTGTTGTGCTAAAGCCTGTTACAACACCCAGGGTGCGGTTTTTAGTCATTCCTTTAAGAATTGCTCTTAACTTACCACCAGCAATTCTTTGTAAGCCATCACTAAAGATTTTCATTCCAAATAAAAAGACACCAAGAGACCCAATTAGCTGGAGAAAATCAAAAAAACCGTAATTCATGATTTGTTTTTAGTGATGGATAAGATTGCTGAAGGAAAGTACAAGTATAACCTGTTTGTTTCAATTATTATATCATAAAAGTTTTTAAAACTGAACAAGTAAATACCCCTGTATTTAGGTTAAGAATGATAAGAACCCAATGTTAAGGAATTGTTAATAAACCGATTTTTTTAGATGATTAAATTGTTATGGCTAATGTGGAAATAGGGGCTTCATTTTTAGGTGCCGGGTGCTTACTTCTTATGTAAAAATTTTTGAGCCGGTATCATAATGAGTGTGTAGTATTTTGAAGCATTCAATTAAAAGCCTTGTCGTTTAAGCTAAACTTAATGTACAAGTGCAAAGCTATCCAATCCTATGATAATTTAATTACGGAACTTGTCTTGTGTTTACCGGGGGTATTTAGATTTACCCCGGATTATTCACCAAAGTGAATCACATTTACCATGAAGTATGCTTAACGCCATGAAATTTTTGAAGAACGATGCTAACACACATTCTAAAATCAACCAACCTCAGCACGGAGTATATCAATCGGCTTTTTGGTTATCACACCTCGCATATTCAAAAATCCTACAAAAAGGGTAATGGATATTACAGCCAGTGCAATTAACGCTAATGACGTGAAAGACGGCACAAAAGCCAGGTCGAAGTAAAACCATGCTATTAACCAGCTTGCTACCAGAGCTAATCCCAACCCAACAATACATGCCAATGCACCCAACCAAATATATTCCACGGTTTGTATTCCGCGTATTTGGTATTTGGAAGCGCCAATGGTACGCAAAAGAGCCGATTCTTTCAAGCGTTGGAAACGGCTGATAGATATTGCGCTCGCCATAATTATTAATCCGGTTATGATGCTAAATAATGCCATAAACTGAACAGCAAGTGCAATTTTGTCAAGAAAGGTTTTGACGGTTTCAAGCACAAGACCTACATCAATGGCCGAAACGTTTGGATAGGCTGCAACGACAGCCTGTTGAATTGATGCAGTAATATCAGGGTCGCGGGTATTAATAAGTGTGGCAAAGAACTGAGGCGCCGGTTCGAGTACACCTTCGGGGAACAGCAGGAAAAAGTTTGGCTGTGGCCGTTGGAAATCAACTTCCCGAATGGATGCGATGTATACATCAATTGGTACGCCCTGAACATCAAACGTAAGGGAATCTCCAATCGATAAAAACAACTCATCGGTCAGGCGGTAATCCATAGAAACAGGAACGTGTCCTTCGCCATCCCAGGTTCCAATCCACTCACCATCCAGAATGGTTTCCGCATCTGTAAGGGAGTTTCGGTAAGAAACACGGTACTCGCGTGTTAAAGCCCAACGCCCAATAGTTTGGGTGGTATCTCTACGAATTTCACCTACAGTTTGATTCCCTATCTTTGCCAATCGCATGGTTACGATTGGCACGCTGTACAAGACATTTCCGCCCAATTCACCTGCAATCTGTATGATTCCATCAGCTTGATCAGCTTGCACATCATAGAAAACCAAGTCGGGTTGCTCATCACCAACCTGGTATTCAATTCGGTCGAGAATCATATCCTGCGTTAATATCAAAATCCCAATGAGCAACATACCCATCCCAAGAGTAGTAACCATTACCGAAGTTTGGTTGTTGGGGCGGAAAAGATTCGAAATTCCCTGTCGCCAAATGTAGGAAAGGTTTTGCAACCTCAACCCTTTTACACCGCGCACCGAAATGGCCGATATAGTTAACAGAACTAAAATTGAAATCAGCAATCCTAAAATAAAAATGGTAGCAGCCAGCAGACTATCGAGTAATACTCCGAGTGCAATCACCAAAATTAAAAGTGTGCCAATTATTGAAGCTGTTTTAACCCGTTTACTCACGTTTGACAGAGGCGAAAAATCTACACTTCTTAAGGTAAGCAAAGGTGGGATAGAGTTTATGCTGACGATGGGTAGAATGGCAAAGGCAAAACTAACGGCTATCCCTACCAAAACACCTGTTAAAATTGAGGTATATGATATCTGCTGAACAATTTCAAAGGGTAAAAAAGTCTCAAAAAGTTTAGGAAGATATTGCTGGATTCCAATCCCAATCCCGGCACCCAAAAGTGCACCTGCCAAACCAAGCGCCACAACCTGCAGTGTGAAAATCCAGGTTGTCTGAGCCGATGAAACTCCAAGGCAACGCAGGGTTGCAACAATACTGCTTTTTCGTTTGATGTAAACGTAAACAGCGCTTGCCACACCAAGACCACCAAGCAATAATGCAATAAACCCGATTACACCCAGAAATCGAGTCAGGTTGTTCACGATTTCACCGAAATCCTGCTTTCTGGATTCCACGGTGGTAAACGTTAACGATTGATCTGCCCTAAGCGGGCGAGCCTCCCGAACGATAGCCGCTGTATCGCGTTCATCATCAAACTTTAGATACGAAAGATGTCGGATGCGACTTCCACGGTCGAGTAGGTTATTGTTGATTACCACTTCCTGAGGAACAACCACTCGAGGTCCAATCAAAGAAAAAGCAGCCGATTCACCCGGATATTCAAGAATGATACCTGCCACTTCAACCCAGCGGTTTCCAATTCGAATCGAATCGCCGGGTTCAACTTTAAATTCCACAGCCACGGGTCGGTCAATTAAAGCCATACCATCTTCCTGATACGTAAAAGCAGCCGATTCAGGCCGGGTTTTAATGGTGCCATAAAAGGGAAATCCTCCCTCAATACCACGAATCTGAGAAAGGCGAGTTTGGGTCATGTCGTTATATACAACCATTGAACCGAATTCAATCAGGTTGGAGCGCTCACCTCCTAAGGAATCCACGAAAGCCTCTACACGATCCGGGAAAGCTTCGTTCATGGCAATTTGCAAATCTGCGCCCAAAAGTTCACGTGCCTGATCATCAACGGTTAAGAAAACATCACTGCGAAAAGATAAAATGGCAACCAGAGCTGCAACTCCGGCAATAATCCCTGTTGAGTACAGAGTTAAGGTGCCTAATTGATTTCGGGCATCGCGCCAGGCTGTTTTAATACTAAAAAGATCGGGGAAGAATTTCATTCTGCAGTTGCTAACTCCTTATTCAAATAGGTATCGGATTCCACTTCGCCTGATTTCAGTCGTATAATTCGATCACACTTTTGTGCTAATTCGGGATCATGCGTAACAATAATTAAAGTGGTTCCTTGCTTTTTATTCAGCTCAAATAATATGTTCTCGATTTGTTCTCCCGTTTCGGTATCAAGGTTCCCGGTTGGTTCGTCGGCAAACAGAATTTCCGGATCGTTTATGAACGCCCGGGCAATAGCAACCCGTTGTTGCTCCCCACCCGAAAGCTGAGTCGGGTAATGGTTGATGCGGGATGATAAACCGACTTCGCCTAATAAAAACTTCGCTCTTTCATAAGCTTTTTTGTATTCCATACCGCGAAGTTCAACAGGAACCATCACGTTTTCAACAGCAGTTAAGGTTGGGATTAATTGGAATGATTGAAATACAAATCCTATTCGTTGATTACGAAGTGCTGCAAGCTGCTCTTCATTTAAATCATTAATTATTGAGCCGGATATGACTACCTCTCCGGAAGTTGGTTTGTCTAATCCGGCACAAAGACCAAGGAGGGTGGTTTTGCCACTACCGGATGGACCTACTATTGCACATGAAATACCTTTTTCAACATTAAAATTGATATTTTTGAGCACGGTTAGTGAGCTATCTCCACTCTTAAAGGTTTTTTGGAGGTCTCGTATTTCTAAAACGTTGGATTCTTGCATTAAACTTCTTTCAAAAAATTCTAAACTTGAATATCTATAAACTTAAATTGTAGCAAAAACGTTGGTATGAATTGAATGTTTCAATTTATAATTCGAATCTATAAAGTTATGGCTATTAAGCGACTATTGCTCTTATTCCTTTTTCTTGTAATTACCGGCACAACGGTTAGTGCATCCGATGACGATTCCGTTAGAATTTTAATTTTTGGTGACAGTATTACAGCCGGTTTTGGTCTTGATACCGAAGAGGCTTTTCCATTTTTGGTTGAGCAACAGCTTCGTGAAGAAGGATTTGAGGTTGATGTAGTGAATGCGGGTTTGAGCGGAGAAACTTCAGCGGGAGGAGTAAGGCGTGTTGATTGGGTCATGAGAAACCCGCCTGATATTTTTGTACTGGAATTGGGAGGTAATGATGGCTTAAGAGGTATAGACCCAGACGTAACCAAAGCAAACCTTCAGCAAATTATTGATAAGGTATGGGCTGTATCCGATGACATTGTAATTCTTCTTGCCGGAATGGAAGCCCCGCCAAATATGGGGGAAGCTTACACTTCCCGCTTCAGAGCTATTTTTGTGGAATTATCAGAAGAGAATAATATACCGCTTATGCCATTTATACTGGAAGATGTAGCCGGTATTCCCGAATTAAACCTACCGGATGGAATTCATCCAACAGCAGAGGGGCATGAAATCATCGCCAGAAATTTGCTACCCTATTTGGTGAGTCTATTAGAATGACCCGTGTTTTTGAAAAAACATTGATAAACCTTTTTTACTAATAGCCCAAAACCATGTGTTAGTTGTTCAGAGGATTTTAAAAATGGATATCTATCAATCTCTGTGCCTCTGTATCTATGTGGTAATTTAGAATAATTACCTTTGATTTAACCCGAATTATTCACAAAAGTATGAAATACAATTCTTATACAATAGAAAGTTTTGTATTTATACAAATACCACACCCTCTTAAATTTTGGTGTGTTTGAAATGCTGCAAAATTTCCATGTTAGCTTCGTTGAAGATGAAAAATTCATGCTCAGGGTATTAAGGTACCCTTCCGCTGATTTTCCACCTTCGCCTTGCTACCAAGAAAATTTCTTGGTGAATAATCCGAGTTAAGAAAGCTCAAACAAAAACCTCAAAACCTACTGATCTAAACCACCTTCTTTACATTTTTCGCAATTTCTTTGGCATTTTCAGGTGAATCACTTTCGGTGTAGAGGCGAATGATTGGCTCGGTATTAGATTTCCGCAAATGAGCCCATCCGTTCTCAAAATTGATTTTAACACCGTCAGTCAGGTCGGGTTGATAGTCTTCAAAGCTTTCTGTTACTCGTTTTAAAACAGCATCTTTGTCAATACCCTCTGTAGTAATCTTATTTTTCACGATGAAGTAGTCGGGCAATTCAGATCGGTATTCGGCTGATGTTTTACCGGTTTCAGCAAGATGTTGAAGTATCATGGCTATACCAACCAGTCCATCCCGACCGGCATGTAAATCGGGGTTAATCACTCCTCCATTTCCTTCACCGGAAATAACCGAACCGGTAGAACGCATTTTCTTTACCACATTAATCTCACCAACAGCCGATCGGTGGCAAGAAACACCATGCTTTTTTGCGATATAATCACATATCATAGATGAAGAGAGATTCGTGGTAATATCGCCTTTGTTTTTGGAAAGATAAAAGTCAAATGCAGCGGCCTGAGTGTACTCTTCCCCAAAGAAACGACCACCAGAATCAACTAGCGCCAGGCGATCGGCATCCGGATCAACAACAACGCCAAGGTCGTGCTTGCCGGTTTTCATTTCGTTTATGATATCGCCTAAATGTTCGGGCAGAGGTTCCGGGTTGTGGGGGAACAAACCATTTGGAGTACAGTGTAGCTTGGTAACTTGTCCGGCTCCAAGTGCTTCTAATAAAGCGGGAATCGACTCCGAACCTGCACCGTTTACGGCATCCACCACTACCTTAAACTTTTTGGAAGCAATCAAGTTACGATCGATATATGGAAGTTCTAAAATCTTTTGGATGTGATAATCGAGTGCGTCATGGTCTACAGTGATGGAGCCTAAATGCTCATGCGTTTTGTAAGCTATGGTATCCGTTTCGGCAAATTTTAAAACAGCAGCTCCTTCATCGGCATCTAAAAACTCCGATTTGGAGTTCAGCATTTTCAAAGCATTCCACTCTGCCGGATTATGACTAGCAGAAAGTATAATGGCACCTGCTGCTTTATGCTTTAGAACAGCCATTGCTATGGTTGGAGTAGTAGCAATACCGGTTAGGATGACATCGCAACCGACAGATTGCAGGGCGGCGCTAACAATTTTTTCACATACTTCCCCTGTGGTTCTGGAATCTCTGCCAACTACAACCGTTCCGCCTTTGCACCATGTGCCAAAAGCAGCCGAATATTTTGCGATATTTTCAGGGTTTAAATCCGTTCCGTATATGCCCCGGATGCCCGAGACGGATACCATTAATGCCATAAGTTAATTTCTGTTTAAATGCTGATTTAATTGTGCTCGCCATTGCGCCAAACCTGGAAAACGAGGATTGATTTGCTCTGCTGCCCTCAAAACTTCATCTGCTTTTTGAAACTCACTTTTTAAACCGTAAGCTCCGGATAAATTGAAAAGTGTCTGAACATTATTGGGATCTATGGAACGTGATTTTTCAAGAAGGAGAACACCTCGGTCCAGATTTCCGGCATCCACTTCAATAGCGCCGAGCATACGTGTAACAAAAGCATTGGAATCGTCTATTGCATAGGCGCTTTCCAAATGCGGTCTGGCGCTTGGGTAATCATTCAGGTGAAGATATAACCGGGCAGCAAATATAAACGGACTGTCATTAAATGGTTGGTCGCGCATTAGGCCGTAGTAATGGCGAAATGCCTGAGTGTATTCCCGTTGTTGTTCGTGGTGTTCAGCCAATTCTACTTTTGCCATATCCCACCGCATTGAATTGTTAACAACTTCAAAAGCCAGGCTGTCGGCCTTGGATTCCGGTCTAAAATTTCGTGGGTAACCGGCAAGATCGGGTTCATCAACAAAAGGCCAACTGTTGGTTAATAAACGAATACGATGATCTCCAATTAAGATATCCAAATCGGTAAGTTTCATGCCAAGTGTGTAATGCTCAAATTCTTGTAAGAGTGACAAATCGGCATTTAATCCGGGGAAACCTGCATCCCTGAATGCTTCGAAAAACCCTTTACCCATCAAGGCGTATCCGTGATAATTCGGATGAAGGTGTTCAAGCATGATATCAAAACCGATAATTCCATTTTCGCTGTAACTTAGCAATTCTTCTTCTACAGGTGTGTAGAATACATTCTCATGTTCATCTGCAATATTTCGAATTATCTCGTTAAAGGATATTGGTGCTCTGAAACGGAGGGCGTCCAAATCTTTAGCATACATAAAATGGGTAAGTGCATTAGCAAAGTCTCCATTATTGTAAAGCTCATGCGCTCTGTCAAATACAATTTGAGCCTCCGGGTGATCTCCATATTCAACCGATACAAATGGCCATTGGTCTTTAAGGTTGCTTGCTAAACTACCAATAAAAACCGGGACATCACGCCTCTCAAATTTTCTAACAATTGCATTCAAATTGCTTTCAAACTGGCGTTTCCCCATTTCATACAATTCACTATCCAATGGAATCGATTGTTCACGGACCATGCGCGACATTAGAGTTCCCTGATCCGGGGGCTGAAACGCCCCAACTATACCTGCAACCCATCTGGAAACCCTTACAATACCATCACGCATCAATAAAAATGTTTTATACCGTTGCAGAGATAAATAAGCCCTAACAAAACCGGGGAAAGCTCCAAAGGTTTCGGATGAGCCAACACCAAGTGCTCCGTAATACTCATTATGACCTGAGTAAATCATAATGGCATCGGGTTCCATTGCCAGAATTTCATTTACCTGGTCATACAATGCAAACGTGTTAATTGCCGAGGTGGCAACGTTCACAACTTCTACATGTCGGTCGGGAGCAACATCCTGCACCATATCTCTTACAAGACGGCTAAACGTTACATTATTACCATAAGGATACCCGTTTGTGGTAGAACCCCCCATAACAAAAATGCGGTACCCATTTTCAGGTTTCTCAGCAAGAAATGCATCACGAGGCATGCTTGGAACAGTACGAACATTAAAAAAATAGCGGGCAGCAAACTCGGGGTTAGGAATGACGTATTCACCATCCAAAGACTCAGGATAAATGAAGAGGTCGAGATTACCCCTATAATCTGCTATACGTAATCCAACCTCAAGCAAAACAAAAAATAAAACAGGTATGCTTAGCATGATCCCGAAAAAGAGTTTTTTCCGATCAGGAGCAGGCTCCTTAGATGTTTCAATTTCTGAAATGAATGAATTTACATCATCAGCATTAACCTTCAGCTCCTTTGCTATTTTGGAGGCGTCTTTTGACGTATGGTTCTTGCGGATGTAATTTTTTTGTTTGGTTGTGAGTGCCATACTACCGGGATGCTTATCGTACTTTCCATTTGGTTTCAGGTAAGCCCGAAACAGAATTTTCGTATCGTGCCATCACAAAAAGTAAATCAGATAACCTGTTGAGATAAATCACAACATCGTCAGAAATATCCTCAGTTTCTTTTGCCTGTATGCAAATACGTTCGCATCTGCGGCAAATGGTACGAGCCATGTGTAGAGCGGCGGCAGTTTGAGAACCGGCCGGTAATATGAAAAACTTTAACGTTTCCAATCCTGCATCTAACTCGTCGATAAAGTTTTCAAGGCGTTCGAAATGTTCTTTTCCAATGCGATCTATTTTTGCTTGACGGGAAGGAGGAGTTGCCAGATCAGCACCTAAAACAAATAAATCGTTTTGGCATTGAACCGCAATTTCTTCGTTTTTTTCTGTTAAACCAAAACTACGCGCCAGACCAATGGCAGAATTTAGTTCGTCGGCAGTTCCGTATGTTTCAATTCTAAGTGAACTTTTAGGAACTCGTTGTCCACCAAAAAGGGAGGTTTCGCCGGAATCACCGGTTTTAGTGTATATTTTCATGAATAAATTAGAATATCTTTTTCGTCGGTAATTTTGATGCCAAGATACGATAGTTTCTCAAGCTCTGTAACCAGTTCAGCACCATTTTCCGTTTCGCTTTGAATAGTATAGGTGATGTCTTCCAAATAAACTGCTTCGACCAAATTAAACTTATCTTTTAGTAAAACAAAGTCAACTTGTTTTTTCTGATCATATCCAAATTGTACAATAACTTCTTTCCCTGTGCACAAATTTTCCAATGTCGCCTTCTTGATAGCAAGATTGGCAGTATGCGAATAGGCATCAATCAAACCTGCTTTGCCTAACTTAGTGCCCCCGTAATATCGGACTACGATAATACCGGTATTACATAAGTTTGCGGATCGCATAGTATTCAATATCGGCAGACCGGCTGTTCCCGATGGTTCACCATCATCCTGACTAAATTCTACAGGTTTCCAGGGGTTGATTATCCATGCTGTACAATGATGGGTTGCGTTGTAATGTTCGGTTTTAACTTCATGTAGAAATAACTCAAAGTCACTTTCAGTTGGTGTACTTCTGCAATATCCGATAAACTCGGAACCCGAAATTTTATACCTAACCTGGGAAGGCGTTTTTATGTGAAAGAATTTTTTTTGAGCCATGGTTAAATTCGTAATCTTACAATTAGTTGAGCCTTAATCAGATAGGTGAAAATCGTTGTTTTTCACTTATTCAGAAGCTATTTTTGTGCTAAAAGTTGGAACAATATATCACTATTAATGCGTTAGTTTATTATATTCGGTTTTACTTATGCATATGTGTTATCAGGCATTATTAAGAAAAGTTTCAAATTAGAAATATAAATAGTTAATCCTGATAAATTCAATTCTAATGTTTATATTAGATATTAAGTATTAAATCGTTTACTTTTAAAATAATTATTAACATGGCATCATTAACAGCTGCGCTCCAATCATCGGTAGGGCGTAAAATTTTAACCGGAATCACCGGTATTTTTTTGGTGATATTTCTTGTAGTTCACCTTGCCGGTAATTTAACGTTATTTGCTCCTGATCAAGGGGAGTCATTTAACTTATATGCCCAATTTCTACACGATTTAGGCCCACTACTATGGATTGCTGAAATTATCCTGGTGGTATTATTTTTATTACATGCCTACATCGGAATCTCAATTTATTTACGCAGAAAGAAAGCGCGTCCCGAAAATTACCACTTGTATAAATCACAGGGTGGTCCGTCTAAACAAAATTTCGCATCAAAATCTATGGCAGTAACCGGAGTTGTTTTACTCATTTTTGTGGTTCTGCATATTTTGCATTTTAAATATCAGGCATTTAGTCCTGAAACATATTATACAACCATCAATGGTGAGGAAGTAAAAGACCTTACGCGACACGTTGTCGAGGCATTTCAAAATATCTGGGTTGTATTAGCCTATACATTTGTAATGTTAATGGTTGGTGTTCACCTTAAGCATGGTGTATGGAGTGCATTCATATCGCTTGGTGCCGGTAATCCTAAGAAAACCGCAGTATTGTACACAATAGGAACTATTGTAGCTGTTTTATTATCCTTAGGATTCCTGTTCATTCCAATTTATATCTATCTGAACGGAGGAGTCTAATGCCTACAACTGAACAACCTATGAATACATTTAAGTGGGATTCCAAAATCCCTTCTGGACCACTCGGTGAAAAATGGTCCAACCACAAAAACAATGTGAAGTTAGTTAACCCTAACAATAAGCGTAAACATAATATAATTGTTGTTGGTACAGGTTTAGCCGGTGCTTCGGCGGCTGCTTCTTTAGCAGAATTGGGCTATAACGTAGATGCTTTCTGTATACAGGATTCTGCCCGTCGTGCGCATAGTATTGCAGCCCAGGGTGGTATTAATGCTGCTAAAAACTATCAAAATGATGGCGATAGCGTTTGGAGACTTTTCTATGATACCATTAAAGGGGGCGATTATCGTTCTCGCGAAGCAAACGTCCACCGTCTTGCAGAAGTAAGTAACAACATCATTGACCAATGTGTAGCTCAAGGCGTTCCTTTTGCCCGTGAATATGGTGGGACTCTTTCCAATCGATCGTTTGGTGGTGCTCAGCTATCCAGAACATTTTACGCACGTGGTCAAACAGGTCAACAATTGCTATTAGGTGCCTACAGTGCACTTATGAAAGGTGTTAACTCCGGCAAAATAAATATGTATGCCCGGGAAGAAATGCTCGATTTAGTAGTGATAGACGGGGTTGCTCGTGGAATCATTACCCGTAATCTTGTAACGGGTGAAATTAATCGCTACGCCGCCGATGCTGTTTTACTTTGTACAGGTGGTTATGGTAACGTTTATTACCTTTCTACAAACGCAAAAAACTCTAACGTAACCGCTGCATGGCGTTGCTACAAAAGAGGTGCTGCTTTTGCAAATCCTAACTTTACGCAAATTCACCCGACTTGTATCCCTGTTTCCGGTGATTATCAGTCAAAGCTAACATTGATGAGTGAGTCATTACGTAATGACGGTAGAGTTTGGGTACCTAAAAAAGTTGGTGATAAGCGCCATCCGAATGATATACCCGATGATGAAAGAGATTATTACCTCGAACGTATTTATCCAAGTTTTGGTAACCTTGTGCCTCGCGATGTTGCATCCCGTAATGCAAAATATGTATGCGATGAAGGTCGTGGAGTTGGTGAAACAGGTTTAGCCGTTTATCTGGATTTCCGCGATGCCATTAAGCGTGATGGTGAAAATGTTATTCGTGATAAATACGGAAACCTTTTCGATATGTACGAGAAAATTACCGGTGAAAACCCATACGAAGTTCCAATGAGAATTTTCCCGGCGGTTCACTACACTATGGGTGGACTTTGGGTTGATTATAACCTAATGACCACCGTGCCCGGTTTGTTCGCTCTCGGGGAAGCTAACTTCTCTGACCACGGCGCTAACCGCCTGGGTGCGAGTGCTCTTATGCAAGGATTGGCAGATGGTTATTTTGTGATTCCTTACACATTAGGTGATTACATTGCATCTGCTAAACCAGATAAAATTACTACCGACCATAAAGCATTTGAAGAAACAGAGAGAGAAGCCGTTGCCCAATTAGATAAACTTCTAAAAATAAAAGGTAAGAAAACCATTCTTGATTTCCATCGTCAGTTAGGTAAAGTAATGTGGGATAAAGTTGGTATGGCCAGAAATGAAGAAGGCTTGAAAGAAGCAATTGCCGAAATCAGAGAAATGCGAGCTGAGTTCTGGGAAAACGTTTTTGTTCCCGGTGAGCCGGCAACGTATAACAAATATCTGGAATACGCCAACCGTGTTGCTGATTTCCTTGAACTTGGCGAGCTAATGGCTGTAGATGCACTCGACAGACGTGAATCTTGTGGTGGTCACTTCCGCGAAGAATCACAAACACCGGAAGGTGAAGCACAACGCGATGACGAAAACTTCAGCTATGTCTCAGTTTGGGAGTTTATGGGACTCGAAAAAGATCCTGTACTCCATAAAGAAGATTTGATATTCGAAAATGTTAAGCTAACTCAGCGCAGTTACAAATAAGGAGAAGTATATAAATGAGTAACAACGAAACAATGTCGCTAACATTAAAAATCTGGCGACAAAAAAATCAAAACACTAAAGGTTTTTTTGAAGAGCATAAGATGGATGACGTAAATCCACATATGTCTTTCCTGGAAATGCTGGATTTGCTTAACGAACACCTCATGCAAGATCAAAAAGAACCAATCGAATTTGATCACGATTGCCGTGAAGGAATTTGCGGTTCATGTAACCTTGTTATAAACGGTGTGGCTCACGGCCCCGAAATGCGTACTGCTGCTTGTCAGCTCCACATGCGTAAATTTAACGATGGCGATACTATAACTATCGAGCCGTGGAGAGCAGAAGCTTTTCCCATGATTAAGGATTTGGTGGTTGACAGAAGTGCGTTTGATCGCATTATGTCGGCAGGTGGTTACGTATCGGTTGGAACCGGTAATGCCCCCGATGCAAATGCTATTCCTATTCCAAAGCAACAAGCCGACCAAGCAATGGATTATGCAGTCTGTATCGGTTGTGGTGCATGTGTAGCTTCATGTCCCAACTCTTCAGCATCTCTCTTTACAGGTGCCAAGATTTCTCAATTTGCAAATTTGCCGCAAGGTGAACCGGAGCGTAAGCGCAGGGTGGTTGCTATGGTAGAACAAATGGAAAAAGAAGGGTTTGGCGATTGTTCGAACTACGCTGAGTGTGAAGCCGTATGTCCGGTTGGTATCTCTATTTCTGCTATTGCAGAAATGCGCAGAGAATACATGAAAGCCCTTATCTAATCGATTTAGATTTAAATATGAGCTGAGTTGGTGAAAGCCGACTCAGCTTTTTTTATTTTACCCCTTATGGATACCGATTTTATTTTCGATGAGTTCATTTCTTTCGATGAAAAGTTAAACCGTGTGTTGGAGTATCAGCTTCAAAACGAATCGGTATATGCTGGATTTATGCGAGAGCTTCAGCAGCATACAGAACTCGAATTTGATAAAGAAAATGTACCATTATTACCGATTGAAGCATTTAAGCGCGCAAAGATTTTCTCAGGTAAGCAGGTTGAGTTAGAATTTAAAAGTAGCGGTACTTCGGGTATGGAGCGCTCAACACATTATGTAGCAAGTTCAGCTATTTACAGAAAATCTATACTACAAGGCATGAGCAGGGTTTTTAATTTGGATGATTTTGTAGTGCTTGGGTACACGCCCGGCTATGCCGATAACCCAAATTCATCCCTAATCTGGATGATAAATGAGCTGATTCAACATTCAAGAAGTGAATTGTCGGGCTTCATTCAATTAGACAAACCCTTTCCGGCTGAACGGATAGAGAAAATTCACTCCACGGGAAAGAAGATTATGCTCTTTGGTGCTGCATTCGGTTTGATTGATATCATAGAAAAGCAATCAATACCACTACCGCAAGATTCTGTTTTGATAGAAACAGGAGGGATGAAAACATACCGAAGAGAAATGAACCGCGATGAAATGTATAAATTATTGACTAAAGGGTTTAACCTTAAGCTTGATAACATTTACAGTGAATATGGAATGACTGAGCTGTTATCTCAAGCTTGGGCAAAAGGGAACGGATTGTTTTCCTGCCCTCCTTGGATGTATATAAGTATCCGCAACCCCGAGGATCCACTTTCTAAAATGCCGGAAGGAGACCCCGGCTTGATTGGAGTGATTGATTTGGCGAATATATTTTCGTGCAGTTTTATTTTAACGGGTGATAAGGGGCGAAAAATTGGTGATTCTTTTACTGTTGAAGGTAGATACCATGCCGAAAACCTTCGTGGATGCAATTTTCTAATTGATGCAGATTGATAAGGCCATGAAATCATCACACCAAAAAATAGAAAAACTTGTAGAGCTATTTGCTGATTGGAGTAATCCGGAATCTGGATTGGCTTCCGATGCAATACAGAAAACAGTAGAAAACAAACTCTTCCCCAAAGAAGATGTCGATTTCGCAATCAATCATTATAGGAATTCTATTCGGGTTGATGAATTATCTGCATGGGTTCAAAGCGCTGATTTGACAAGGCATATATCTGTACTCCAATCAAAGAAAATGATATGCCTCTTGGCCGGAAACCTGCCAATGGTTGGATTTCAGGATGTAATTGTCGGCCTGCTTTCCGGAGTACAACTCAATGTAAAGATTTCAAGGAAAGATCCTTTTTTGATTGCTTCATTTTTGGAGTATGTCAATCAAAGTAACTTTTTTGATTCGATTTGTTTTAGCACAGATTTGAGTGAGCTTTCTCAAATTCAAGCTGATTTCGTGTTTTTCAGCGGTTCTGATTCCTCCGTACCCGAAGTTAAAAGAGCGTTGAAAACACAGGGTTGTGTTAATAAGAGTACGAAATATCTTATCCGTACGGCTCACTTTTCCGTGTGCATACTTGAAGAAAATATGACAGATTATGACTTAACCAACTTAGCTGAATCTATTTGGAGATATAATGGCAAAGGTTGCCGGTCGGTGGCAGTAGTTTTCACAAAGGGTAAACCGGAAAAACTTTTGTATAAGCTGAAGAATTTGATTCATGAAAAAGATTTTTCAATTCCGTCATATCCTTATAATTCCTCACTGGCGGTTAGACACTCTCTGAACGTAGCAACAAACCGGTCATCATTTTTATTTAACAATAAAGTTATTGAGATAGGTACACCCGAACCGCATCTCGAAAATGTTGTATTTGTGTCTTCCTATAATCCTTTAAATTTCGAAAATTTTCTATCACTACATAAGGAAGCGATACAATCTGTTTACAGTATCGCAGAAAGTGAGGGAACCGAAAATCTTAAATTTGCTCAAATGCCACCAATTTCGTGGCAACCGGATGGTGTTGATCCGCTAAGGTGGATGCTTGACATCATTTCTTATCCACTAAATCCTGTTAAACAACGTTAATTTGCAACATAAACTACCAAACAGGGTTCAATGCGGGATAAACGAACTTTGCGTTCAGTCTCAATCATAGTATATTATTTGATAATCAATTTTCCCATTTGAAGTATTTTCTTAACATATTCATCATTTTTATAAGTGCCGGCTTATTGCAGGTTCAATCCCAAAACTTTCAGAGTGTTAGTTATGGGAATGATTTTCTTTCAATTGGCAGTGGTGCTCGTGCTTTAGGAATGGGGAGCGCCCATGTTTCAAATGTTGGTGATGTGACCGCAGGTTTTTGGAATCCTGCCGGTTTGGTTTTTGTGGAAGGTACGGAAATAGCTTATATGCACTCCGAGCGTTTTGGTGGTATTGTAGGATATGATTATGGTGCTGTTGCATTACAAATTCCGGGTTCAGAGGGGGTACTTGCTGTTAGTTTTTTTCGTCAGGGTGTGGATGGGATTAAAAACACACTGAACGCTTGGGATAGAGAAAGACAAAGACCACGCGAAAATGCAGCCGATTATATTACCGAATTCAGTGCTCGAGATATGGCATTTTTTGTTTCCTATGGATTGAGCATTACCGAAAATTTCCATGCCGGTGCCAGTGTAAAGGTTCTGAACAGCAGGCTCGGTCCATTTGCAGATGCATGGGGCTATAGCTTAGATGTAGGTGCTATATATCAAACTGATGATTACTTGTTTGGGATTAACTTGGTTGATATTACCACCATGCTAAAATTTTGGTCAGTTAACGCGAATGAGTTGCGCGCACTCGAAGAAGATTTTGGAGATGAAATTCCGGTAGGTCAGAACGAAATTATTTATCCTACCATTAAGCTTGGCGCATCCAGGTTTTTCGATTTGGGTGAATTTTCTCTTGTTGCTGCCATAGATACTGACCTGCGATTTGAAAATCGTCGAACCTATTATTTTAACGTAGGTTCAATGAGTATTGAGCCACATATCGGTTTGGAAATGGGATATCAGGATATGGTATTCATACGAGGTGGATTTACTGACTTTGCTACCGATAGAAGTGGTTCAATCTTTACTTCGCCAACCTTAGGCGCCGGACTACGCTTAGGTTCATTCGATCTTGATTATGGTTTTAGTAGTTTTGCCGGTGTTAGTTCTGACCTGGGTTTTACACACCGTGTTTCGCTCAAATTTTCATTCAACCGAATTGGTAGAAGCTAACATTATAAAGGGAGCTTGAATGAATACAGACAGGCTCAGAATTGTACTTCTCGGTCCAACTGCTTCCGGGAAATCAACAATTGCAGCACAACTTGCAAACCGATTGAATGGGGTCGTAATTTCGGCAGATTCACGCCAGGTTTACTCCGAAATGAAAATTGGCACTGCTGTTCCCGAACCCGAGTTGTTAGCTTTAGCGCCTCACTATAACGTTCAGATTATATCACCCCGAGAAGAGGAAAATATTCAGCGTTTTCTTGACAGAGTATCGGGCTGGGAGAATGAAATTGGTAAAAAAAAGCCCATAATTTATGTTGGTGGATCAACATTATACCTTCAGGCGCTTCTTTTTGGGATTGACAAAACGCCAACATCAAATCAGGAAAATTTGAACGCGCTGAAGAATGAGGCGAAAACCAAAGGAATTGAGTTTTTATTTGAAAAGCTCAAAAAAGTGGATCCTATATATGCCGGAAAAATGGACGGATTCAACACCCAGCGAATTATTCGTGCTTTGGATGTTTATATTCAAACCGGGCAGCCCTATTCATCTTTTCATAATCAGACAGACTACACAAAGGCACCCGATGGATTTGTGGTATACGGACTGAATTGGCCAAGAGAAAAATTATATGAGCGTATTAATTTAAGGGTTGATGAAATGCTTAAGGCCGGGCTTACAGATGAAGTGATATCACTTTTAAAGAAATATGATGCATCGGTACAATCTCTTCAAACGGTTGGCTATAAAGAACCAATCGCATACCTGAACGGGAAATTTTCGATTCAGGAAATGACTGAAGAAATAAAAAAGAATACCCGCAGGTATGCAAAAAGGCAACTAACCTGGTTCAGGCGGTGGCCATTTATTGAGTGGATAGATATGGGAATGAACACTCCAGAGGAGGTTATTGAGTTAATATCTCAAAAGCATAAAAAAGTGGTTAGTAAGTAATTAAACAGGTAAATTCCACTGTAAAATTTTTATTTATTTCAATCCATAAAAATACCATCATGTTCAATGTTCGAATTTCAGTAACACTGCTTCCTTCTATTTTAGATCCTAAAGGAAAAGCATCTCTTGGAGCTTTAAAAAACCTTGGTTTTGATTCGGTTGAAAGTGTCAGAATTGGCAAGCTCATCGATTTAGAGATAAACGTATCAACCGAACAAGAAGCAAAAGAAGCAGCTGAGCATGCTACACGTAAGTTGCTCGCAAACGAAGTAATGGAAGATTTTGAAATTTTGAGTATTGAGGAGAAATAACATGCATGTATCAGTACTTGTTTTTCCCGGCTCTAATTGTGATCATGATGCTTATCATGCATTAAAGCATGTTTTAGGTGCAGATGTATCCTTTGTTTGGCACAAAGAAATCAGTTTACCCAAAACTGATTTAGTTCTGGTTCCCGGAGGGTTTTCTTATGGCGATTACCTGCGCTCGGGTGCAATTGCACGTTTTTCTCCTGTCATGCAAGAGGTAGTGAAATTTGCTAACAAAGGTGGTGCAGTAATTGGTATTTGTAACGGATTCCAAATTTTATTGGAATCCGGCTTGCTACCAGGGGCTATGCTTCATAACGAAAACCTGCGCTTTATTTGTAAGCATGTTTTCATCAAAACAGAGCAGAATGACACACCATTTACTAATGGGATAGAAGAGAATCGCGTATTAACCATACCGATTGCTCACGGTGAAGGTAACTACACCGCATCCGAGTCGGTTTTAAAAGAAATAGAAGATAATAATCAGGTTGTGTTCCGTTATTGTGATGCAGAAGGAAATGTAACTCCTGATTTCAATCCAAATGGTTCAATTCATAATATTGCAGGAATTTGCAATAAGGAAAGAAATGTCCTGGGAATGATGCCCCACCCCGAACGTGCTTGTGAACAAGAGTTGGGTTCTGATGATGGGTTACTAATTTTTAGATCTGTTTTAAATTCTTTAGCCGTTTTATAGTCAACTCAAACCAACATGTCTGACGAAGAAAAACTTACTCTTTTTTCTGATAAGCTTAAAAAATCCTATAAAAAACGAACGGTCGTGAATGAGGTTTCCATAAGTGTCAATCAGGGTGAAATTGTGGGTTTGTTGGGGCCAAATGGAGCCGGTAAAACGACTACCTTTTATATGTTTATGGGCGTTATACGTCCCGATGCCGGTAATATCTTTCTAAATGAAAAAAAGCTGACCTACCAACCAATGTATAAAAGAGCAAGGTTAGGTGTAGGTTATTTGGCACAAGAAGCCAGTGTTTTCAGAAATTTGACGGTAAGAGAAAACCTGGAATCGGTAATTGAGTTTTCGGGATACAAAAAAAGCGAAATTCGGGAAAAAGCTGATGCTTTAATTGAGGAGTTTAATCTACAGGCAGTTGTTAATAATAAGGGCTACAGCTTAAGCGGTGGGGAAAGAAGACGTACTGAAATTGCACGTACATTAATTACCGACCCAAAATTTATATTGCTTGACGAGCCATTTGCAGGAGTTGACCCAATAGCGGTTGAGGATATCCAAAAAATTGTTTATACCCTTAAAGATAAAAATATTGGTATTTTTATTACCGATCACAACGTACATGAAACGTTGGCTATCACAAATCGGGCGTATTTAATGTTCGAAGGGAAAATTTTAAAAGAAGGTACAGCTCACGATCTGGCTATGGATGAAGAAGCACGTAGACTTTATTTAGGCGCCCAATTTAAGCTAGATCGTTATGTTGTGGATAATTAATTATAACAATGTTTAATTTAATAAGAAGAATAATGAGCAATAATGATATTACAGTTGAAGAGTTAAACGAAAGAATCCAAAATGGAGAAGAAATTGTTTTACTGGACGTAAGAGAACAATTTGAGCATGATATGGTAAATATTGAAGGTATTTTAATTCCTTTGGGTGAGCTGCCTGACAGAGTAGGTGAATTAGAAGCTTACAAAGATCAAGAGATTATTGTTTACTGTCGTAGTGGTGCAAGAAGCGCAGAGGGTGTACGAATCTTAAAAAATGCCGGCTTTTCGAATCCTAGAAATATGAAGGGTGGAATTAACACCTGGGCCGGAAAGATTGATCCTTCTATGCCGATGTATTAGGGTATTCTAATTATGAATTATGGATTATGAATTCTAGATGCCTGAAATAGATTCATACTAATTAAGTCATTTAACCTCTAAAAATTATAAGTATTTAGGGGTTAGCAAACATTTTTAATTAATAATTCATCATTCCAGCAAATCTAAGCGATAGCTGCAATTTGATCGAGAAGTTCTGAGTTGCTCTCTGTTCGTTTTAGAACCTGAATCAGGCTCATCATCGATTCTCTCGGGGTTTTACGGAGAAGGTAACGTCTAAGTACATTACGCTCTTCTATAGAATCATCTATAAATTTGTCTTCATTTCTTGTACCCGAGGCGGTGATATTAATTGCCGGGAAAATACGGTCGTTTGCTAACTCTCTATCGAGTATTAACTCCATATTACCCGTTCCTTTAAACTCTTCAAAAATGAGATCATCCATTTTTGAATTTGTCTCGATAAGACAGGTTGCAATAATAGTCAACGAGCCACCATTTTCAATTTTACGAGCTGCACCAAAGATTTTCTTTGGAATTTCAAGGGCTCTGATATCAAGTCCACCTGATAAAGTTCTTCCGGAATTTGACTGTGCCGCGTTATAAGCTCTACCCATACGTGTTAGTGAGTCTATCAATAAAACGACGTCACGGCCCATTTCTGCTCTTCTCTTGGTATACCCTAGTGCTAACTCAGATATACGTGTGTGGCTTTCTACACTGTTATCGTTGGAAGAAGCAAAAACCTTTCCCTTGGTGGTTCTGATAAAATCGGTTACTTCTTCCGGGCGCTCATCAACCAATAAAATTGCTAAATCAATATTCGGATGATAGGTATCTATAGAGTTTGCAATCTGCTTTAGCAATACAGTTTTCCCGGTGCGAGGCGGAGCAACAATTAAAGCACGTTGTCCCTTACCAACCGGAGAAATCAAATATAAAACACGCATCTCAAACTCGTCAGGCGAAGCAGAAAGTTTAATTTGTTCAACCGGCATGATAGGAGTTTGCAACTCAAATCTTTTTGCTTTAGTCCAAACATCCATACTGTCCGAATTGACAGATAAAATGGATTTTACTCTTCGGTTCCCTTTAACATCACGTTCAATTTCACACTCTAAAACCAAACCCGGTTTTAGATAATGTTTACGAACCATATTTACATGAATAAATGGGTCATTAGGTCGTTTTTTGAAATCGTGTGAAAGCGCTCTCAAAAAACCATATCCACCTTCATTTAACTCTAAAACTCCGGTGTGTACACCATCGGGGTGTATTGGTTGTTGGCTTACAAATTCCGGTGCTACGACTTTTTTACCGCCGGAGCCTTTATTGGACCTGTTTTGTCTTTTATTTTTTTTACGCTTATTTCTGCGACCTTTGGATTGACTCATGAAAATAAATTGAGTGTGATATTAATCGAATACTGCATATTTCCCGCTTCATTAATACGGATTCCCTTGTTATACCAAAAAAGTTATAGCCAGTAATTATGGGAAAGAGGAGGGCGGTGAAAAAGGAGCACTCTTTAATGATAAAGAGTGCTCATGAATTAAACAAGTTATAAATTAGCGTACGGTTGTAGATTCACCAATCCAATCGTAGCACTCTTTTACTGAACCATCTATGCGAACAGTGTCGCCTGTTTCAAGATTCATATAAAATTTCTCTTCTGCGGTTGGCATTACACCGGCGTAAGCAGGTCTCAAGCGCTGAACCTGATTCCTAACAGAATCATCTACTCGCTCAGCTCTGTCTAAATAGTCAAGAACTAACCAATAAACCATTTTATCACGACGATCTAATTGACCACCTGCACAATCTGTAATAGTTTGAGCATAGATCTCAGCTATTCTAATTAGGGGTGATCCCCATGCTGGTGCTTGATCTGCTGCTCTGCGAGCATAAGTTCTTGCACGCTGTAACTCACGCATATTATTATAATTATCAGAAATTCTGAGATTCACTTCAGCTCTGCTACGTGCATCGGGCGCTACTTCTATGGCTTCTGAAAAGAAACGTATAGCTTCTCTGTATTGAGCATTTCGATCAGCGAATTCTGCCATTCTCATTATGTTCTCGAATGTAGGCTCAACTTCATAAAGATACTGAGCAAGTTCAGCAACTTTCTCGTTGTTACCGACACGTTGATATAACTCAAATAGTTCTTTTTTTAACTCTAAGTTATCAGGATCTGATTCTAATTGTTGATTGATAAAAACAATACGTTCATCGGGTGACCTGAATATGGTAGAGCGAATTTCATCAAAAGAAGGCTTAAGGTCGGGCTTTATACCTTCTGCCTGATTCATAATTTCTATTGCACGATCACGATTATCGAAGGTCAGCAACTCTCTAACAATATAGTCCACGTAGTAGCCATCGGCTAATTCAGTCATCTGATTTGGGTTTTCTTCAAACAACTCCAGATATTCTTGTAGGGTCATTTGGCGACCATCTTCAATACGAGAAGCATTGGTTTGAATAAAACGAGCGCGATCAAGTCTCCAACGGAACATATCAATTTGTTCGGGAGTAAAAATTGCCAGTGCTCTATCGTAAAGTGTTAAGGCAGAATCAACATAAGCCTCGCGCATACGAGGGTCAGCAGAGTTTTCAGCAAAATGATTATAAATAGTAATCATTCGGCTAAAGTTTCTGTCGCCACGGTAAACGTTTTCAAAGCCTTCCATGGTAGTGGGTCGGTAATTCACCAACCATCTGCCATATTGAATGGCAAAATCGAAATCACGATTTTGGAAACTTTCGTTAAATACAGACCACGCAGCAGGCGGAGGCATATTAAACGGTGGTGGAGGAGTTTCCTCCTGACCATAAGCCTGAACGCTTACCAGAAGCCCAATAGTAAGAGTTAAAATGATGTGTTTCATATGCTGCAAATTGTGTTAGTGTTAATTCAACCTTCGTTGTATGAACATAGGTTCTGTTAAGTTAAACGATGCTCGAACAGCAAATATTCTTTCACGCACTAATGAGTTGCTTGTAGTACCCCGGATTCCATAGTCAAAATTAATGTCTATAGATGATCCAAAAGCACGTGATGGAATACCAATACCCGCTGTAAACATAATTGTTTCGATATTTTGGTTGTTTAAAGTTAAGTGCCCGTTGTCGTATGAAGTACCGAAACGGTATGCAAAACTTCTAAAAAAACCTTCACTAAAACGGCTACCGGCATCGTACTCTAAACCAAATGCTACTCTAAGACGGTCTTTAGTAAACGGATCGTCAGTACCTTCAAAGGTATTTAACTCACTCCATTGTTGGTAATGAACTTCAGCTCCTATCATAAAGAACGTTCTAGGAAAATAAGATAACCCGACCGTTGTTTCAAATGGATAATTTATTGTTTGCTTTCCAAATGAGTCTTCAGGCACCAAATCTATATCACGAATATTGTTACCGGCTTGTATGCGGCTGGTAAATCGTTTGTGAGATGATAAGTCTACCGGAAGGCTGGCAGTAGCGCCAAAGACAACCCGGTCATTCGATCTTAAAATATTTGCAGCAGAGGCGGCCAAGCCAAAACGGTGGGCAAAACCGCGGTATCTTGTTCTTTCTGAATAGTTGACCGTGCGATAACGGGCGTCTTCAAAAAAGAGACGTGTTTCGATAGTTTCAACACCAAACATTAAGGAAGGGGCGTATCCAATCATAATATTATCGGTTAGGCGTAAACCAAACCCGGCTTCTAAACGATTGAGGCCGCCCACACCAACATTGTTATTGGTATATCCAACAGATGAAGTGGAGTCTGCAGTTGGTAAATTCATGTTACTGGTTGTTGTTATCTGGAAACGTGAATTGGTTTCCGGATACATAGCCAGCGATATACCTAACCTGTTGCGAATAACAGGTGCAACAATTTGGAAATGCCCAAAATCAAAATTTGTATTGGTTCCCGAATCAAAATCATCAGAAACAGCGAAATTCGAAATAGAAAAGCTTCCGGATCCAACCGTATAGTTTGTGCCGCCCCAAAGAGCCGGGTTTGCAGCCGATGCTCGAAAAGGATCGGGGATGGCAACACCTATCATAGACATACCGGAGCCTATTGGTGATAAATTATCGTAAGGGGTTCCTAAACCCAAGTAAGAATATACAGATGAGCTGTTTACCTGACTTTGCTGAGCAAGTGCGGTTGATAAAATACCCACACTAATTACGGCTAATATAATAAAAAGAGACTTTTTCAATTTTCTTGAGGATCTAAGCGAGTTACTATTAGCTTTGGAAATCTTGGGTTATCCGGGTCGGTGACAATTAAATTAGGGATTAACAAACCGTTGTTCGGACCGGACGTAATGTAAAGTTTACCCGGGAAACTAGCGCCAAGCTGTAAATTGCGAATAGTTTCGGTTAGGTTTACCCGATAAGAGCCATCATTGTTATTTCTGAGTGGTTCAAATAGGGGAGGTCTTGTTACAATAAAATCAAGATCAACTTCTTCTAAGCGGTAAAACTGAACTCTACCCGTAGTTGTTCTTTCGTGATTAGCGGGTAATGTTGATTCTAACAAATCCATGTCTTCGAAAACTACTAATTCAGCACGACTGATATTTTGATCTTGGAATTTGTCAAATGTATCGGCCAGGTCAATTCCAATAACCTTTTCGAATGTATTATATACCGGATTAAGAGATGAAGAAATACCACTTTCGTTATCGACATTATAGGTATAGGCCCATCCACGAAAAGGAATTGAGAAGGATAAAAACTCATCATCATCTTCTTCATCCAAAAGTGCTTGACCATTATCACCATTATCGTCTCCATCGCCATTACCACCGAAGGCAGGGTTTCTAACAAGAAGACGAGTGCCGGAGTAGGATATAGCACCAATCTGATCGAATTCGATTATGGTTCCGTTAACTCCAACCATCAAATCACCCTCTTGTGGAACAATCGCAAATCCGAATTCATTTTCTACAAGGTTCTGGTTTCTATCACCATCTTCATCATCAAAATTAAAAAACTCATCACGATAGCGGTCAACCCAATCCTGAGGTAATCTGATGGCAACTGAATCGGAATCGGTATCGATAGTAAATGTATCGAAAGGAACGGGATCGAAAGAAATATCTGATTCTTTATTTATTGCAGTTGATCTCCACCTTTCTTCGATATAGTGTAGTCCAAATGTAATAGATCCTTCCTGATTCCCGTAAAAGTTTTGAGGGAATAAAAGAATATACATTTCGGCATCATCGTTAATCTGGAAAGGTTGTGGCGGTACTAAGCCGGGAGCTATGTATCCTACGGCATTCATATTGCCGAAAAGCTCATCATTATAGTCACCAACACTAAAAAAAGCATGGTTTCCGGTAAATGTCATCAGGTTTTCAGGTTCAAATCCTTCAATTAAGAGTGTGTCAACCTGAACGTTAGGTTCAACGGGTATAAAGGAAGAACCTACAATATTATCGTTCTGACAGGCAGTAATTAAAAGTAGTAATGCTACAAATATGCCCGGAATCGAGATGCGGGGGTTTTGAAATAGAGTAATAACGGTACTCACGTTTTTTTGTGAAAAATTATTCTGGATTAATTGTTTTATAGTAGTCAGAAAACTTTGCTGATACATCCTGAGGAGAACCTTGTATTTTGGTGGATTCAATATTTAACTGACTAAAAAGTTCATCAAATTCATCGCGGACATCATTTCCTGTAACTACATAATCGGAATAACTGAGACCTGCTTTAATGAAGTCAATTTTTCCATCAGTAGAAATTTTATCGAAATCGATGTCGTCAGGCAACCCCATAACTGAAAGTTTTTCTTTATCAAAAATGCCTTCATTTACAGGGCTGTGTAGGTTATATAAAACTTTAGTATCCTTAAAAAGATCCACATCTTTATAAACTTCACGTAAATAAGCAGGTACGAATCCTGCTGCCCAATCATGACAATGAATGATATCGGGTTTCCATCCGAGCCTTTTAACGGTTTCCAAAATACCCTTATTGTAGAAAATTAACCTTTCGAGGTTATCTTCAAAGAATTTACCTGTTTTTGGGTGTTTGAAAAGACCTTTTCTTTTAAAGTAGGTATCGTTATCCAAAAAATAAACCTGAAGCTTAGCATTTGGAATACTGGCTACCTTAATACGCATGCTTTCAACGTTCCCAGCTACTTCTACTTCAATACCGGCTAGTCTTATCACTTCATGCAAACGGTTCCTGCGATCAAGTATACTTCCGTATTTAGGTAAAAGGATTCGGATTTCATACCCTTTGTCCTGGAGAGATGCCGGTAGATACCTCAGCATATCAGCAGTGTTGGTGATCCGCGCGAATGGTGAAATCTCGGCAGCTGCGTATAGAATTTTCATAGACTAATTTATGGTAAACTGAATAGTATTAATTTATATGCTCTCATTCAGTCTGTATCTACTAAGAAATACAGCATTTTAACAGTGCTTACGTACTCTTAAAACATTATTAAAGTGAAAATATAAAAAGAGCTGTGTATATACTGTATAAGCTAAATTAATTAACGAATACAATAGACACATCTTACTAAGATACGATATTTAAGGGGAAATTGAGAATCCTAATTTGCCTCCTCGGTTTTGAGCATAACCAAATTAGAATCAACTAAATTTGCTCTGGGGTTTCGATTCGAAATATGCACTAAGTGCATGAGTTGATTTCGATCTATTTTACTCAACATATCAGGAGTATAACGCCACATCCAGTTGTTTTCAGTTGTTCCCGGTAAATTCATACGATGCTCACCACCCAGTTCCATCAGGTCTTGTAAGGGAAATATTGCCTGGTCGGCATTAGATAGCATAGCTAACCTAATTAACTCCCATTCCGGTTTATCACAAGCAGAACGAACATACTCGCGTAAACGATGTTTTTCTAGCTCGGAGGCTGTATTGTACCAACCACGAGATGTATCGTTATCGTGAGTACCGGTATATACAACACAGTTTGCTGTATTATAATTATGAGGCAGAAAGCTATTGCCGGAAGTATCATTCCAGGCAAATTGAAGTATTTTCATGCCGGGAAAGTTGAAAGAATCACGTAAATCCACAACTTCAGGCGTAATAACTCCGAGATCTTCGGCTATGATTGGTAATTCGCCAAGTTCGCTAAGGATTACTTTAAACAGGTCTTTACCGGGTCCTTTAACCCAACGTCCAAATTCTGCTGTTGGTGCATCAGCTTTTACCTCCCAGTACGCATCAAAACCGCGGAAGTGGTCAACACGTATGGCATCGGTCATTACCAACATTTGTTCGAAACGTTTTAACCACCATTTGTAGCCGTCTTTTTTTAATTCTTTCCATTTATAAAGCGGGTTTCCCCAAAGCTGACCCGTTGCGCTAAAATAATCCGGTGGTACACCGGCTACGAGTGTTCTGTTACCTAATTCATCAACTTCAAAAAATTGAGAGTGAGACCAAACGTCTGAGCTATTGTGATCTACAAATATGGGGATATCACCTATAATAATTATTCCTTTATCATTTGCATACTTTTTAATCACTAACCATTGATTAAAAAACTCAAATTGTGCCCACCTGTGGAAACGAACAATATCTGCAAGCCGCTTTTCTGCTTTTTTTATTGCCGATGGTTTTCGCTTGGCAATATCTTCATCCCATTTATTCCAGGGTTGAAATCCATTTTCTTCTAAACAAGCCATGAAGAGGCAATAGTCTTTCAGCCAAAAAGAATTTTTTCTGGCAAAGCTCTTTAAAGCTGTATTACCTTGCTTGCCATTCTTTTCTTCATACCGTTTAAAAGCAGCCTCCAGTAAAAATCTTTTGTTTGAAAAAGCTTGATCGTAATTAACCTTAACACCTGATGGAAGAATTTTCGATGATGCTTCATCTGCCGTTATCAAACCTTTTTCAAGTAATACTTCCGGGCTAATTAAATACATATTTCCGGCAAATGCAGAATAACTGGCGTAGGGCGAGTTGCCATAGCCTGTAGGACCAAGGGGTAAAATTTGCCAAATAGATTGTTTGGTTTCGGCTAAAAAATCTACAAATGAGCGGGCTCCCAACCCAAGATCACCAATACCAAATTGTGATGGGAATGATGTTGGGTGTACCAATACACCACAAGCACGTTTAAATCTCATATAGTCTTTAAATCAAATTGTTAATGTAATTATTGCTTCTTTTTGATAATAACACCGGCTAATGGAGGAACCTGTATTGTTATGTTATATGGCTGTCCATGCCATTCTCCCTCGTTTGTAGTAAACTCTTTTGTGCCATATTCACTACCCCCATATTTCGATGAATCACTGGAAAAAATAACTTCATAGGTTCCACTTTCGGGTACACCTATTGTATAATTTTCGTGAACTCTTGGAGTAAAGTTGAAAAAACAAATCAATGCCTCTTTTTTTTCTTTACTAAATCTTAGAAATGATAGTACGCTATTATCCACATCAGAAAAATCTATCCACTGAAAACCACTCCAGTCGTAATCGACTTCAAACAGTGCGTTTTCTGATTTATAAATACCATTTATATCCCGAACCATATTTAAAACTCCGGAATGCATAGGGTCATCCAATACACCCCAATCAAGTTCTCTGGCTTCGCTCCATTCTCTCCATTGCCCAATTTCCCCTCCCATGAACAAGAGTTTTTTCCCCGGATGACAGTACATATAGGTATATAGTAACCGCAGGTTGGCATATCGTTGCCATAAATCGCCGGGCATTTTGTCGAGTAAGGATTTTTTCATGTGAACGACTTCATCATGGGAAAAAGGGAGCATGAAGTTTTCGGAAAATGCGTAAATAAACGAGAATGTTAGCTGGTTCTGATGATACTTTCTAAAGAGCGGATCAACTTCAAAGTATTTAAGCGTATCATTCATCCAACCCATATTCCATTTGTAATCGAATCCTAACCCGCCAACGTAAGTTGGTTTGGAAACCAGTGGCCATGATGTCGATTCTTCAGCTAATGTTATAATTCCGGGAAATTCTTCGTGAACTACTTCATTGAATCGTTTTAAAAAGGCAATGGCTTCAAGGTTTTCGCGCCCTCCATATTTGTTGGGTATCCATTCACCTTCTTCCCGGCTGTAATCGAGGTAAAGCATGGATGCAACAGCATCAACACGGAGTCCGTCTATGTGGTATTTGTCAATCCAGAAAACAGCGTTAGAAATGAGGAAGTTTTTTACCTCATCGCGACCAAAATTGAAAATTTTTGTACCCCAGTCTTTATGTTCGCCCTGGCGCGGGTCAGCATGTTCGTACAATGCTGTTCCATCAAAATTTCGGAGTCCGTGATCATCTTTAGTAAAGTGAGCCGGAACCCAGTCTAAAATCACACCTATATTATTAACGTGACATTCGTTCACAAAACGAGCAAATGCTTCAGGTTCACCAAAGCGGCTTGTTGGTGCAAAATACCCTGTCACTTGATATCCCCATGATGGATCGTAAGGGTGTTCTGAAACGGGCATTAGCTCGATATGAGTAAAGCCGTTTTCTTTTACATAGGGTATTAAGTGCTCAATAAGCTCGTCGTAAGAATAAAATTCGTCATCAGTTTTATGGCGCTTCCATGATCCGAGGTGAACTTCATAAACCGACATAGGCTTATCAAAACCACTGTCTCTGTTTGTTATCCACTCATTGTCCGTCCAGTTAAAGTTGTCAATCTTTTTAACAATAGAAGCCGTTTGAGGTCTTTTTTCGTAGAAAAATCCATAAGGATCGGACTTTAAAAATGGGAGTGAAGCCGATGGAGATTTTATCTCATATTTGTATTCAACATTTTCATCCAAACCCGGAATAAAAATCTCCCATATTCCCTGGTCAAAATGTTTTCTCATCGGATAATGACGACCATCCCAGTCAGAAAACGAGCCAACAACACTTACCCGTGATGCACTTGGTGCTGCAACAACAAAATGAACGCCTTTTACACCATCAATTTCTTTAACGTGAGCACCCATAAATTCGTAGGCGCGCCTGTGATTACCTTCACCCCAAATTTGTAAATCAAATTCATCTATTAAACTACTGTAGCTGTAAGGATCTTTTGTGTTGAACTCATCTCCATTTTCAAATATAAATGTAAGATCGTATTCAAATTTCTTCTTTCTACCGGGGATGAAGACTTCAAAGAAACCATTAGAATCCAGCAGAATCATTTCTTTTCTGGATTTCTTTTTAGTCTCGTTCAAAAAGGCTTTAACTGCACCGGGCTTAAAAGTACGGACTACCAGCCCGTTTTTTGACCCTTTTTTTGCAGAATGCATTCCAAGAAACGCAAAGGGATTGCCATGGTTGCCGTAAATTAGGGCGTTCATTTCGTCTTTATTTGTAATTTGGTAGTCCAAAGGTTCGTTTGTTAAATGAAGATTAACACTATAACATGATTATCTCGAAAATTTTCATGTATATTGCAAGCCAAAATCTTTTAGCACAGCATATTATTTACTTTATGAAAAGTGATTAAATATATGCCTTTTAAAATACTAATTTTGAAGATTAAGCGCTTACAATCTTCTTGAATATAAAACATCAAAAACACAAAGCATAACCGTTGAAGCCATCTTCCATCATAGCTAAAAGATATCTTTTTTCTAAGAAGCGTATTTCCCTTATTACTACTCTCACATTAATCAGTATATCCGGTGTTACAATTGGTACTGCTTTATTGATTATAGTGCTTAGTGTTTTTAATGGTTTTTTCGATTTAGTGAAAGAAATGCTGATAGCCTACGATCCGGATATTCGAATTGAATCTACCGAAGGTGCCCGTTTTTTATACACCGCAGAAATGCAGTCTTTCATCGAGGATCATCCGGAAATTCGTATGGTTTCTCCTTTTGCCGAGGGAAAGGCCTTGATTGCGCATCGTGGTGATACCTACAAGGTTGCACAAATTCGTGGAGTAAGAACAGAGCGTTTTTCAGAAATGGTTAATCTTAGAACAGAATTCTTTCGGGAAGAATTCGATCTTAGTCTGCAACACGGCTCGCCCGGTATGCTAATGGGCAGATCGCTAATGGGGCAGCTTGGATTATCGCATGGAAGTACCGTTTCGCTTATTAGCGCGCAATCTATACAACGCTCACTTACGCAGTTTTCAGGTCCAAGAACGTTTAGTTTCGAAATTAGGGGCTCGTACAGTATGGATGAAATGTATGATGGATCTGTAATTTTTGTTGAATTGGAAGCCGCTCAACGCCTTTTCAATATGAGGTCGGCCATTTCGGGAATTGATATCGACCTGGTTGTACATGAAAATGCCGATGCAATGCAAAGAGAGCTTCAAGCTTTTTTGGGTGATGATTTTATGGTACGCACTTGGTACGATTTGCAAAGACCACTGTACGATGTAATGAACCTTGAAAAATGGGGCGCTTTTATCATTTTGATGATAATCGTTTTGGTAGCTGTTTTAAATATTGTTGGTTCGTTAACCATGATAGTAATTCAAAAAACAAAGGATATCGCACTGCTTAGAAGTATTGGCTACAAGACAAGTCAAATAAAACAGATTTTTCTCAAACAAGGTGTTTACATTGGATTGATTGGGTGTTTGCTAGGTGGCGGAGTCGGGCTTTTGGTCTGCTGGTTGCAAGATACCTACGGTTTTGTAAAGCTTGCCGGTGCAGAGTCTTTTATAATTGATGCCTATCCCGTTGATGTTATCTGGACGGATGTAGCGCTAGTATTAACAGGCAGTTTGATTTTATGTATTCTCGCAAGCTGGTATCCGGCTCGCAGGGCAGCTTCTGTTGAGATTAGCAGTGCTTTACGGTATGAGTAGGGTTTTTGGGGTAATTATGAATTATGGATCAAGAATTACGAATTATGGATTGTAGATGCCTAAAACGGGTTGACACTTTTAGTTAATGTTTAATGTGTTGGTCGAAGTTAACTTCGACCAAATTTTGACCTCATAGTCTTTATGTTCTCCTTGTACCCACTCTTTTAGAAA
>PXCK01000011.1 GCA_003566635.1 Balneolia bacterium
CCCTTACTATAGCTAATCGGCTCGAATAGGCAGCGAACGCTTAAGGCGAAAACCTTAGGAAAGCCGTATGCGGGAAAACCGCACGTACGGTTTGATGAGGGGGCACGTCAGGGAAAAAAAAACTAACTTCCCTGACGGCTCTACTCTACCTTAATCTGTGGTAAGATAATATAGGTTGCAAGATATGAAAGGCCGGATGTGATGCAGATTAGAACGCAAAGTTTACTCAAAGCCTAACTAATAAATCCGTTCTTGTTTTTATGTTGTTTCTCATACTTCCGTTAAGGCACAAAGTTGAGTTTATCAATCGCTTTTAATCACCCTGTATTATCCTGAATGAATAGTAATAGTAAGATGTTATTTGAATATGGAATTTTTTGGAGCCGAAATAGAATCATCCTCTTACTCTTGCGCTTTTTGTAACTCGGTTAATGATACCTTTGTTGATCCAAGCGGAGGTGAGTACCAGCAATATGTCGAAGATTGTCAGGTTTGTTGTTCACCTAACATATTAACAGCGAGTTTCGACCATCAATCAGGTGGCTGGTATTTGAGGGCGGAACCCGAATAAGGTGCTTTAATCAGGAATTCTGGTTGCTTGCCATGCAACGGCCTGCCATCTTCCATCGATAAACCGAAACGTGCCGGTATTAAAAAAGTAAGACAGTGTTTCATCTTCAATATCCTTAGCAACCAATCGGAACGCAACAACGGCAAGTTCTCCGTAATCTAAAATTTGAATTTGGTCGCCGGTATAAATAACGGTTGGGTTATCATTTCTCGAATTTGGATCCATCCCCGACAGTATTTGCGATTTTGTAGTACGTGTACCGGCTGAACCCGTATAGATTAATTCATCAGCCCAAAAATTATTATGAATGTTGAAGTCGCTATGAGTAGCTCCATCCAGAAACTCATGCAATAATTCTGTTAGCCGGACTTCTGTATCCATAATGGAGGAGGTTTCGGGTTCATTTGAACAAGCAATAAAAAAGCAGAATACTAAGAATAGAAGTAAATAGGGTTTCATAGCTGGTAATTATAGATTTCTAAGTTCTCGTTCTATATCACGTTTCAGGGCTCTTATCCTACGGGCATTCATCCCTAAATCACTTCTCCCAACTCTGGATTTTGAGCGAATATCGAGATTTGCGCCTGTTTCTGCCGCTGAAATGCGAATAATAACATCATCTTCAAATCCAAACCATATAAGTTTATGAGTGGCTTCAATGGTATTTCGCATCGTATCGGCGTGAATGTTATTCCATCTTCTGCTTTCAATCGTATTTAATGCGGCAATAAAAAGAGAATCGGGACTGGTGTCTATTCTAATCGTTCTGATATCCGGAAAGTGCTGCCTTTGTAATTCGGCAGATTCCCTACCGGCAAAAGCAGCAGGATTCGTGGCATTGATACGATAGGGTAATATTGCCTGAAATCTTGGCGGATTATATAAGTCAGTACTAATGTCGTGTATGGGTGGGTTTGTTTGCCCCTGATTGTACCAATAGTAAGAAGAAGCAGTTACAGTAGCAGTTAATAGTATTGCTGCACCAACCAAAAATTTAAAATAATTTTCGACCTCAGAGATTTTTAGTAGAAATAGAACAATTACCGATCCGATTAATAGCACAATACATGAGTAAGCGCTGTAGCTTAGCATGGCCATTGCAACTGTTAAGTCAATCACTTCCCACCTGTATAGGTAGCCGGAAAGTATAAAAGCTGTTGTAGCCAGAATAGCCAAAAATATACTAGCCAAGACTAAAGGCTTTAAAAGGCGCTCATAATTAACCATAGAGAAATAAAAAAATGTTTAAGTTTACTTAGATAACTCGGTTGGAGGTTCTTATTCCAAAAATAGTGATAATTTAATTCTAAACATTAAAAAACTCTAACGTACGAAAGCTATGCGATGGATGAGCAGTTTATGATAGATTTAGTAAGGGCAAAAATGCCTTTCGGCAAATATAAAGACTATTACATTACTGATATTCCGGTGCACTATCTTGAATGGATGAATAGAGAAGGATTTGAAAGTAATAAACTTGGTCAGTATCTGTCAACCATGTTCGAAATTCGCACAAATGGTTTAATTCACATTCTTAGACCTATTATTGCTAAGTATAGATAAGTACCTTTTTAAGTATAAATAGGGTTAGATGAGAGCAAATAAGCAATTACATCGTATGTAATCTCATCATAATGCATGTGTACGGGTTCTCCGTGATAAAACCATTCGTGAATTAAATCTAGCCTATCCATACTTAGGTTTGGAAATGTTAAAACCCCCAACTGCGACAAAGCCGCTGCATTGCATTCTTGCTCATACTGGTACTTCATTGGGATGCAAATCATCTTTTTACCCAGAAACATAACTTCGGCCGGAGATTCAAATCCTGCTCCACAAATTACAGCTTTACAACCGGCAAGACTTTGCAGATATTGGTCGCCACTTACAGGGAAAACTTTGCACATATCTAAGGAAAATGTTTTTTGGGTATGTTTTGAAAATATTTGAACCGGTATGTTGAGTCTTTTAAGTAGATTCACCAAAAAATCATGATGGTAAGCAGGCAGATAAACGGTTAAATGGTTGCCATCGGAAGTTTCAAGATTTCGAATTTCATCCCTTATGATAGGTGTGAAAATAAAGTCATCGTACTTTTGAAAATGAAATCCAACTTGATTGGTAGTAGGGGCATAATAGCGTAGTAGTAACTCTCCCGGTAAAAACCGTTGGTCAGGTCTGGGGCATTTTGGGGAGTAAAACGATGCCTGATGGCTAACACCTAAACAAGGCTTTGAAGCCAATTTACATGCCCAGGCTGTAACCGGCTCGTAATCACTTATAACCAAATCATATTCGGTTACATCCAGGTTTTGTACATCAAGCAGAAAACTCCCGGGCTTGAAGTTTTGAATAGAATCAACAAAATCAATACCACCCTTCTTGCCAAAAGTAAATCCTATGCCATTCGAGCGGTATTTTATAGGGTGGTTTATTTGAATGTCGGAACTATACCCGCTTAGTAATACATCAACTTGCGCATGATTTACCAAACGAGGAATAAGTGCACGCGCCCTGCTAACATGGCCATTACCGGTACCCTGAATTCCATAAAGAATTTTCATACTCTGCTTAATAGAATTTCTTCAATTACCATGTCGTTCAGGTTTACAACAGGAATTCCCTTTTCATTGATATAGTTTTGTTCTACAGAATTTGATGAAACGGCAGTGGCGAATTTTTCTTCGTCGTACTCAAAGAGTTCCCAATTACCGTTATGATATTCTAAAGAAGTTAGGTTTTCAATCCAATCTCCGGAGTTTAGGTAAACGACTTTATTATTTGCAGATCCGTAGCGCTCAATTCTGTTGGGGCGGTGAATATGACCACAAATCACATAATCATATCCGTTTTCGAGTGCTAAATCTATTGCTGTGTTTTCAAAGTCACTTATGAATTTCACGGCTTGTTTTACACTGTCTTTTATCTTTTTAGATAGCGACATCTTGCCTTTACCCATGCTAACAGAAACCCAATTCATAAAGCGGTTCAACAAAATGAGCGAATCATACCCTATGCTGCCAAGCTTTGCAATCCATTTGGAGTGGCGCATGGTTATATCAAAAATATCTCCGTGAAAAAACCAGGCTATTTTACCATCAAGATTAAGTAGTAATTTATCCTGTAGGTGGAAATTGCCGAGCTTTATATCAGAAAAACGTCTCAGGTTTTCATCATGATTTCCCGTTAGGTAATAAACTTGCGTACCATGACTCATCATACTAAAAATCCGTTTGAGAACTTTCATGTGCGACTCGGGGAAATAGTATTTTTTGAATTGCCACATATCAAGGATATCCCCATTTAGGATAAGCACATTGGGTTTAATGCTTTTTAAATAGGAGTTTAGCTCTTCTGCATGACACCCGATTGTCCCCAAATGAACATCGGAAATGACAACTAAATCAACTTGGCGTTTATCCATTTTGTTTTTGTCAAATTAACAACCTTCACGTGATGTGTGTATTACCTGTATTTTATCGGATTGTTAAGAAATGCGGATTTGAAAGGATGGATTGATAAACAGGTCTGCAGAGTTAGATAGCCTATAAACCTGAGTTTGGTTGTAATCGCCTCTGTTCATTTAACACAGAGGTTACTGAGTAAAGCACGTGGTTCAAATCATCGATAGGACTTGTATTTTTTACTTTTAGGTGTAAAAAATATCATCTAACTCTAATAAATCTTTGAAAACCAATATCTGAAACATTACGTATTTGTTTGGTGTTAAATCGAATGTTGCTAATTTCCTTTGCCTAACGCCTAACGCCTAACGCCTAACGCCTAACTATTTATGATTGAATTATTAACTGAATGGATTGAGTCTATCCGTGTAACTTACGGGGTAAATCCTTATATATTCGCCGGTATCTATATTGGTGCTATTCCTATATTTTGGGTTGGCGTTTACTGGTTGGCAAAAAACCTGAAAAACAAGAAAAGGCTGTCCGGACCGATATTGCTCATGATGGGTTGCGCGGTATCATCATACGTGTATTTACTAATTGCTGGAGAAAATATTCCGCTTTGGGTTTATGCTATTATTGTAATAATGATTATTTATGCATTATTTGAAGTAAGAAAACAAGCTGTAAGAAAGAAGCAGGAGGTTGCGAGTGAAATTTGATTATGATTTAATTGTGATTGGCGGTGGAGCCGCCGGATTAACCTCTGCGGGAATTGGGGCTTCTTTCGGAGCCAAAACAATTATGATTGAAGCCGATCGGTTAGGGGGCGATTGCACATGGACGGGCTGTATTCCAAGTAAGAGCTTGCTAAAGGCAGCAAAGTTGGTACATGAATCGAAAAAACTTCATGATTTTGGTGTAGAAACTGATTACAGTAAACTCGATTTCCAAAAAGTGATGAAGCAAGTGCACCATATTCGGGAAGAAGTTTACCATGATGCTGACCGTCCAGAAATTTTTGAAGCTATGGGAATTGATGTTGTTTTTGGCAGGGCATCATTCAAGGATAATCGCAGGGTTGAAATTATATTAAATGATGGCGGCAGCAAAACCATTTCCGGCAAGAAAATCATAATTGCGGGCGGGAGCAAAACAAAAATTTATCCGATTGAAGGACTTGAAGGCAGCGGATACTTAACAAATGAAACCTTATTTGAGCTAAAAGAGCAACCAACTAAGCTTGCAATACTTGGTGGTGGTCCTATTGGGATTGAAATGGCGCAGGCTTTTAATCGACTCGGAACACAGGTACATGTAATTGAAGCAAGCAAAACTATAATGCCACGCGATCATGAAGGGTTAACGGTCATCTTAAAGGAAACTTTGGAAAAAGAAGGCGTTACATTTCACACCAATTCAAAATTGGTTAAGGTTGAAGGTAAGACCGGAAACTTAAAACTTCATGTACAGCAAAATTCCAAAAATGAAATTCTTGAAGCCACCCATCTTTTAGTAGCTACCGGGCGCCAACCGAATACAAAAGCACTGGGCTTGGATAAAACATCCATTGCTTACACGGAAAATGGCATAACCGTAAATAAAAAGTGCCAAACTTCGGTTTCTCATATTTATGCAGCAGGTGACATTACCGGACTGCCGGCCTTCACCCATTATGCCGAGCATACCGCAAAAATTGCTGCAACAAATGCACTCTTGAAGTTTCCCCAGAAGATAGATTTAAAACATTTGCCCTGGGTAACATTCACGGATCCGGAATTGGCTCATGTGGGCGCAACTGTGGCCGAATTGAAGGAAAAAGGCGTGAATTTTAAAACCTACCGCTTTCCATACACCAAGGTTGACAGAGCCGCAGCCGATTCCAATACAACCGGATGGATTTATGTATATGCCAAACCTTTTTCAGGAAAAATTTTGGGTGCCGATGTTTTGGGTGTATCAGCGGGGGAAGTGATTTCTGAATATGCGCTTGCCATGAAAAATGGACTGTCGCTAAAGAAAATAGCCGATACCATTCATCCATACCCAACCTACGGCCTTGGAGCACGGCGAGCAGCAGATCAGTGGTATATCCAATCACAAAAACCGTGGATGATTAAACTTATACAGAAAGTTTTTGGGTACAGAGGAAAGATTCAAGAGATAGATGAGAACACGATAATTTAGTTTTGAGACAACCTGTATCTTCGCTTAGCTAATAAGTTGCACAAACAGCTGTAGTGATAATTTATAGGGTTAATAATAATGCATACACTAGCAGACTGGTGAATTAACTCAAAACTTATGTTATTTAGTTGATGTCTCAATTTGGTAAGAAGTTTCGATATAAACATTTTGAATTACCAATTAGCAGACTCAAAACTCAAAACTGACAACTACTGCCTCAAGTACCTGTCTTGAATGGTATTCCATTCATCAGAATTGATGAAATCCAGCATGATGCGATTGATATCATTCCTAAGGTCGCTATTCATAGGAAGTGCGATTCCGTAATATTGATCGAGGAAGGTGTTCGGTAAAACCTGAACTTCATTTCTAAAGCCACGCGATGTGAAATATTGAAGGATGGGTGCATCATGCACAAAAGCATCAATTTCGTTGTTTTTTACCGCTAATAAACCCTCTTCTATGGTTGGGAATGTTGTGGCTCTGATGCGTTCCTGAGCGAAATAATCTAATGTTGCGGAATTTTCCAATGCGCCGGTTCGTACAAATGGCAGATCTTGCGGACCACTTACTCGACTGTCAAGTTGGGAAACAGTAAGACTGGATGCTATAGAAGCTGTAAAAAACGAAATGAGAATAATGGCGGCAAACATCCAAACGAAACCAACCACCCGACCACCAAATGTTCGGGGTGATTTGTCTCCGTAACCGACCGTTGTCATAGTAACAGCTGCCCACCAAAATCCACTTCCAATACCTTCGGCCGGACTCCCTCCAAACTCATCGGTATTATTGTTACGTTCGAAGAGCCAAACCAAAAAGCCCCAGAACATTAATATGGCAACCAGCAAAAAAGTAACCCATAAAAATTCAAAAGAAAATACCGCTAAAAATGCCTGCCAAATACCCACCGGACGATACGATGTGGCAATTCCGTAACCCGTTACAAAAAACGGATGGGTAAAATCAACAATAGCTTCTCGCTCGGAAGTAATGGTAAGTGCCGATATAGAAGCATCGAATTCGCCATTTGCAACGCCGTTGAGCATGCCTTGAATATCGGTTTGTACAAATTCGTATTCGAAACCAAGTTCGTCCGCTATGTGGTTCCATAATTCTACAGATAGTCCGTCGAGTGTGCCGTTTTCGTCTTCAATCACAAAAGGAGGGGCAACACGGGTTCCAACAATCAATGGATCATCGATTTGGGAAGTTTTCGAATGGGTGATTTCCGATGAGAAAAAAAGGGTAAGAAAAAGTAGAATAATTGGTTTCATAGCATCAAATGATTTTTAATAGTTGAATGCAACATAAGAAAATCGAAGGTTTGATGCGAGTTGAGGGAGAAGAGCAAGTTTCTTTCCGAAAGAGGAAAAGTGTCATGGATGATTCCTTACTTATCGAATACAAGCGAACCTTGCCACACAACTTATCTCGTGTTCACCGCAGAACCTGTCCCGGTTTACCGGGATTGATCGGATTTTCGCAGATAATCACAGAGAGTTTTATCCCGAATTCGCGGTATAGACGTTATTGATAGGAATGTTATTCGTAGGGGGGTATTCGTTGAGGTGTTGGTCGAAGGGGCGTTATTCGTTGGCGTGTTGATCTGTAGGGGCGTTGGTCTGTAGGGACGTTGCATGCAACGTCCCTACAGACCAACGCATGCATCATGGACAATATCGTAAACATTCTTCCAGTGCGATCACGCTAAATATGGGCAGCATTTCTGTCATTTTTCAAAATCAATAATCCATGCAAATGAATCGGCATAACCACAAATTCGGCCAACTTCTAATTTTTTATAAATTATACTGGTTAATTTTATTTAAAAAGAATTACCACTATCCAATTCCTCGGGAGCGGTCAGGTTTTTGCTCACTCGCTTACCGTTAATTCTTCCGGTGATGATTGGAATACCCGTGAGGTTTTTGTCATGATGGACATCAAAGTTTTGAGCGTATGCATCTATGGATTCCCCAACGGTTCGCACCATACCGACAGGAACCCCTCGTTCATGGAGTGTGTGAATGAGCGAATCGGCATCGGTGATTTGAGAAATTGCGGTTAGAAGAAGCTTTCGTAACGAGTCACGATTTGCCGAACGAAGCTGATTGTACTTAAAACGATCATCGGTAGCTAAATCCGGAACACCCAGTTCTGAGCAGAATGATTCGAATTGTTTGTTGGTGCCGATAGCCGGCAAGATATAGCGGTCGTCACCCGTTTTGAAAAGCCCGCCATACGGATAAATATGCGGATGCTCACTCCCGGCAGGTTCGGGATCAACGCCTGCATATAGCCGGCTCCCCGCTTGATTTGCCAACGAGCTTACGGCTGCTTCATAAAGGGAAACTTCTACCGAGCACCCTTTGCCGGTTTTGAGTTTGTTAATCCAAGCCAGCAGTATAAGCTGTTCAAGCTGATGTGCAGCCAAAATATCCATGAGGGCAACCGGCATTTTTGCGGGGATGCCGTCGGGTTCGCGGTTCAGATGCATAAATCCCGTTTCGGCTTGAATCAACGCATCGTAAGCCGTTCGGTGGTCTGCATCGCCGAATCCGGTAATGCTTGCATAGATTATGGTCGGATTAACTTTTTTGATGTCCTCATAGCTCATGTTGAACTTTTGAGCATCTCCAAATTTGTAACTCGTAAGAACGATGTCAGCATCTCGGAGTAAATCATACACGCGGTTTCTACCTTCTTCGGTTGTTAAATCGATGCTAACACACGTCTTGCCCCAGTTTATACTGTTGAAATAACTACTCAGGCTGCTTTCCTTATCTTCGGATGGCAACTTCCAGCTACGGGTAACATCGCCGTCGGTTGATGGATTTTCTATTTTTAGCACCCTTGCACCAACTTCAGCCAAAAACATACCCACCGATGGTCCGGCCAAAACTCCTGCCAGCTCAATAATCTTACAATCTTCTAAAATGTTAGACATAAATGCTTATTTAGTACATGAAATTCCTATCAGGTAAATTAACTCATTAAGTTGTATTTGTTGGATTGATATACTATTATTTCCTAATCCTTCAAATAAAATTTAAATCTATGAAAAAATTACTTTTAACGACTGCAATTCTATTTACAGGCTTATTTATGACCGCTAATCTACAGGCGCAATACCTTACCGTAGGTGGTGGCGTTGGTTACAGCACAGAAAGCGAACAAATTGATTTTAGTATAAATGCGGCTTACAGAATGCCCAATTTGCCCATACGTTTAGGCGGTTCCGGCCACTACACCATTGAAGACAAAAGAGGTGATACCCGTCGCAGCGCAATTGATGGAAATGCCAATGTGTACTTAATGGCGCTTGATACCTCCGAAATCAGCATTTACGGACTTACCGGATTGAATGTGTATCATAGAATGGTAAGGATTGATAGACCAAGCGGTAGAGAAAGAGATAGTGATACCAATTTGGGGTTTAATTTGGGCGGCGGTGCAGAAATTCAACAGGGGCGGTCACGAATTTACACCGAAGTAAAATACATTTTCCGCGAAAACGACCCAAGAACGGTTGTTTCGGCCGGGGTACGGTTTAGGATTTGATAGGTTAAAAAAAACAACTCTTTAAAAAGCTGATAGCAAAAGTTTCTAAAATTAGAAACTTTTGCTATTTTTGTAATGTTATCTAACAAATATTGAATGAGGTTTTTCGAGACAATATTTTTAGAAGAAGCTGAAGACTTTATCTCACAACTTGATCCAAAGATAGTTAAAAAAATCTTTTACAATATTGACCTTGCTGAGCAGACTAATGACCCACGACTGTTCAAGAAACTACAACATGATATTTGGGAGTTTCGTACAAAATTCATGGGCCGTCAAATTCGACTCCTGGCATTTTGGGATAAAGTGGATAAAAAAGAAACTTTAGTAATTGCTACTCATGGTTTCATAAAGAAAGTTGACAAAGTACCTGCTAATGAAATTAAGCGCGCTGAAAGACTGAGAGACAAATATTTCAATATTAAACGATAGTAAGGCATTCTCATGGCAACAAAGAAAATAAAGACTTATTCACTTGCCGAGATGAAAGACAAGTATATCGGCAAGGTTGGCACTCAAGAACGTGATGAATATGAATATGAACTTCGCATGGAAGTTTTAGGAAAAATGATTAAAGCAGCAAGGCAAGAAAGAAACCTGACGCAGGAAGAACTTGGCAGACTTGTTGGAGTACAAAAAGCTCAAATATCCAAACTTGAAAGTAGTGCTAATAGTGCTACAATTGACACTATTTTGAGAGTGTTTAGAGCATTAAAAGCCGAAATCAACTTTAACGTAAAAATAGAAGACAAATTTGTTAAACTTGCCTGATGTAATTTAGCCAAGTTAATCGACTAACTAACTTTTACCTCAAAAACTCACCCAAATTCACCCTCTCCAATCTTGTTCGGGAGTCGGTTTGTTATCGAGGATTTCTTCAATTTTTTGGATTACATGCTCGTCTATTTTTTGAAGGGCATCCATAGCTTTCATATTGTCCGAAACTTGCTCAACCGTTGATGCTCCCGTTATTACCGTGCTGACGTTCGGGTTCTTTAAGCACCATGCAATGGCTAATTGAGGCATTCCGATTCCAAGTTCGTCGGCTATGGCTGTCAGGTCTCTGACTTTCTCAAGCTTTGTACGACCTTCATCACTATCGAGGAGAGCTTTTTTCAGCCATTCATATTTTTTTAAATCCAGTCGTGAGCCTTTGGGTATGCCATCGTTGTATTTGCCTGTTAACAGACCGCTTGCTAACGGGCTCCAAATGGTAGTGCCCAGACCAATTTCATCGTACAACCTTTTGTATTCTTGCTCAACTCGCTTCCGGTGAAACATATTGTACTGTGGTTGTTCCATTAATGGCGGGCGCAAATGCTCCCTGCGGGCAATATGGTAGGCTTCACGAATTTGTTCGGCACTCCATTCACTGGTACCCCAGTACAGAGCCTTTCCCTCCCGAATCATTTGATCCATAGCCCAAACGGTTTCTTCAATAGGGGTATGAATGTCGGGACGGTGGCAAAATAAAAGATCCACATAATCGGTTTGTAATCGGCTTAAGGCTGCTTCAGTCCCTTCCTTAATATGCTTGAAAGACAGACCGGTATTGTTTGGTCCGTCACCACCCCAAAATATCTTGGTTGATAGTACGAGATCAGACCGTTTCCATTCAGCTTTTTTTATAGCGTTACCCATAATGACTTCCGAAGTTCCATTTTCGTAGGCTTCTGCATTATCGAAAAAGTTAACGCCGGCATCGTAAGCCGTTTTCATTTGGCGGTAAGCGAGGTCGGTATCAACTTGTTCACCAAAAGTAACCCACGAGCCAAAAGATAAAGCGGATACTTTTAAACCAGATTTTCCTAAAAATCTATATTCCATTTTCAATCAATAATTAAGTTAAAATTAAACGCGGCATTTCATCCCAATTGGCACACACAATATCGGCTGTGGTGGTTTCTTCATCCTTCTTATTGATGCCCGTGTACAAAACACCTTTCATGCCCATTTTTTGAGCTCCGGCAATATCGGTTTGTTGCAAATCGCCTATATGAAATGAACCTTCAACTTTGGAGTTGGTTTCTTTCAATACCTTCAAATACATATCGGCATGGGGTTTGGAAACGCCCACTTCATCGCTAAATGCAAATGCGCTAAAATATTTTCCGATTCCTTTACTGTGGAGATAATCTCTCAGGATTGTTCCCGGCGAGAACATGGTGTCGGAAATAATTGCAAGGGGATGTTTTTTGGCTAATTCTTTAAGGGCATCGGCTGCTCCGGGGGCAATTTCGGGCGGGCCATCAAGCAGGGATTTTTGGTAAACCGTAGTAAGCGTTTGGAGGTCGTCATCAGAAAATTTCAATCCCAAATAATCAACTGTAATTTCCACAAGCTCGTCGGTTTTGGGGGTCCGGCTTGTCCCGAGCCAAATTTCGTCGAATATCGCGCTGGCATATTCATGCGCTTTCTTTATTTGGTTGATGGTCAGCGAGGTTTCGTATTTGGCAGCCAAATCGGTGAGGGCGGTAAGTCGGGCAATGTGGCGCTTTTCGCCATTGGTGTGCGCAATAGCAATGGTATTCCAAAAATCAACAGAAATCATAATTCGGGTTTGGGTAAATAATGGATAGATTCTAAAATCGGGATATGATATTGGCTTGCCCATTGGGCAAGTTCATCATCGAAAAAACGGGATTTCACTAAAAACGGGTTGATGCCAAGCTCTAAAGCCGGCAACAAATCGGTTTGTTTATCGCCCGCCATAACCGACCATTCAAAATTGATTTGAAATGCATCAGCTGCTTTATGAAATAGTCCCGTAGCCGGTTTTCGTTCATTTAAAAGCAAGGACGATTTGCCGTCGTGAAAATTGGGGTGCCAGGGAGCTACGTAAAAAGCGTCTATTTTTATGCCGTGCGTTTCATACAGGCGCGCATTTACCCAGTGATGTAAATCATCAACTTGCTCTTGGGTGAATCGGCCGCGAGCAATGCCGGATTGGTTGGTGATTACAATAAGTAAATAGCCGGCTTTTTTGTATTCAACAAGCTTTTCTCTTACACCGGGTATCCATTCCCATTCATCGGAGGTGTGCACGAAATCGAAATCGATATTGAGGGTACCGTCGCGGTCGAGAAATAAGGCTTTTTGCTTCATTTGTATATTTTTTAGCTATGAATTATAAGATACTAAGCTTTCGGGCTGTTAGATGTTTAGATATGTTAATTGTTGGGATGAAGAAGCGTTGTTATATTTTTAATCTGTAATTTTGGGTTGCTACTTTTTTTGGATAAAAAGTAACTCTAAACAAGTTGCCCATATTTAAAGTCATTCTGCTGAGCAGGCGACTGTTTGAACATGATGAAATATTTTAAATAAAACTTATTAGAG
>PXCK01000103.1 GCA_003566635.1 Balneolia bacterium
CAGCAACGTTCGATGGCACAGCACTTGCCAGTGGAGTTTACCTGGTGAGAATGCAATTAGGCAACCAGGTTTACACTCATAAAATGCTGCTGGTGAAGTAAGAAACTATTTAAAACCCAAATTCATGAAAGCCCGCAGTAAAAACTGTGGGCTTTTGTGGTTTTAAAAAGGCTGTGGATTTCATACTCATAGTAGGTAGAAAATGCTGTCCTTCAGAGTGCACGATTTTGTTACAGCAACAGTATTATGAAACTTACAATAAATACGCTATGGTATCTTTGCACGAAGAATCTCGTTGAAAAATGCAATACCTTGGAGGTCTCGAAGACCTCCAAGGTTTGTTTGAAGTAAATCGCTTCGACGAGATTCTTCCGCCATACTTTAGAATGGTTAGAATATAAATTGATGGTCAGTCAAAAAGTGGTCGTGAGTTCTTGGCGTCTTAAAGACAAATTAATAGATTAACCTTAACCAACCACTCCAAAATAAAATCCATTACTCATTATTTTGTTGAAATGCATCTAAATTGTTGCTATTTTACTTAACTACAATTCAAAACAGTTTTTCTATTATGTTATATATTTTAACTATGGTTCTCATCTCGATCATCTGCTTAGTTTTGATCGTGATAATTTTACTCCAAAGTGGTCAAGGTGGCGGTTTGTCCGGCGGTATTGCAGGTAATGCCGGTGGTGGCAGTGGAATGGTTGGTGCGCGTAGAACTGCCGACTTTCTTTCAAAATCTACCTCTGTATTAGGTGCCGTGTTTCTTGCACTTTGTGTTCTTGCCAATTTCTTTATCGATGGTTCAACTCAGGAACAAAGTACAATACAACGTACCGGTGTTGAAGTTCCACTTCAGCCGAGTGAATTAGAACTACCGGCTCAGCAACAACCTGCTATTCCACAGCAGCCTCCTGTTGAGAACAACGATAATGATGAGTAATCATATCTGAGTTTCGATTTTAAACCCTGCCCCGAGCAGGGTTTTTTGTTTAAAGGAAACTCAGTAAAACTTTTATTTTAAAGTGGTATTGAATACGACAAGAACCTTGGTTTTTCAAAACCTTCTAATACCAATCTTTTGTGTTATATTAACCCGGATTATTCACGAAAAAATGAAATTTAAATCTTATACTATTAAAAATATTGTATTTAGAAAAATACTACACACACTCAAATTTGGGTGTGGTTTAAATGCTGCAAAATTTCCATGTTAGCTTCGTTGAAGTTGAAAAAGTCATGCCAGGGTACTAAGGTACCCTTCCGCTGATTTTCCACCTTCGCCTTGCTACCAAGAAAATTTTTTGGTGAATAATCCGGGTTACCCGCTTAGTGTTATGAACGGGAACAGATAAAAATAAATGAGGAAACTATGAGTGCAGTCTGGAAAGGCATAGACGTTAAAGCCGAAGGTGAAGGTATAACCGCATCCTTAAGTGAACAGGTAAATTTACTTGGAGAATTATTAGGGCATGCTGTTCAGGAACAAGCCGGAGATGAAATCTTTAAACTGGTTGATTCACTTCGGGAAAACTGTAAGAAGGCATACAAAAGTGACGACACCGTGCATAGGGATGCTGCCCAAAAGACAATTGAGTCCTTAAGTACTTACGAAATAGATTGGTTATTACGAGCCTATACAGCTTTTTTTCACATGGTGAATAAGGCCGAGCAGCAGGAGATTACCAGAATTAATCGGGAGCGTGAGTTAAAGGCATCTGTACAAAACCCAAGGGCAGAATCAATTTTTGATGCTGTTTCTCATCTCAAAAGCCAAAATTACACGTATGAAGAAGTACTGGAGATCGTTAATTCTATCGATATTCAGCCAACGCTCACGGCTCACCCAACGGAAGCTCGTCGAAGAACTGTGCTACATATACAAAGCAGAATAGCTCAAGCACTCTCAGTTTTAGGTAACGAAGAGCTGACCGCACGTGAACGTGAAGATCAAATCGTAGATTTGTACCGCCAGATTAAACTTGTTTTAAATACCGATGACGTTCGCAGTTCCAAGTTAAGTGTAGAAGATGAAATCAAAAATGGATTGTACTTTTTTGCCAATACCATCTTTCATGTATTGCCTCGCATTTATGATGATTTATCTACAGCTCTGGAAAGTTACTATGGGCAAAAGCCCGAACTCCCGGCCTTTTTAAGGTACAGGTCATGGATTGGGGGCGACCGAGATGGAAACCCAAATGTTACTCCCGCTGTAACAGAGAAAGCTCTTAAGATGCAGCAAGAAGCCATTGTGGGTTTGTATCTGGAATCGTTGGAAGAATTGAGACGTGAGTTGAGTATCTCAAACAGGCAGATTGCAACGCCTAAAGTTATGGCAGATTCCATACAGAGAGACAAAGAGTTTGTGGAACTTTCGGAAGAGAAGAAAACGAATTACAAGCACGAACCTTACAGATATAGAATTGTTCAGATAAAGCTTAAACTACAAAAAGCGTTTCTGAACGATAATCCTACTGCTTTAAATCTTCAATCCGATTTCCATTACTCTGCCGATGATTTCCTTCAGGATGTTGTCGAAATTCGGGATAGTTTGATTGAGCAAGGTTTTCACCAACTGGCAAAAGAAGGAAATCTTGCCAAACTGCTCACTCAAATTCGTTCTTTCGGACTGTCGTTTGCGGCTTTAGATATACGTCAACATAGTGCTGTGTTTGAGCGAACAGTTACAGAAATGTTCAACCATGCTGCAATAGTTGATGATTATTCCCAACTTACAGAAGAAGAAAAAATAAGAGTCATCTGTGAAGAATTGGAAAATCCCAGACCAATGCTTCCTACAGGAACAGCCTTATCTGAACCTGCTGAAAATTTAATTCAGGTTTTTACCATCATTCGGAAAGCGTTAAAGATTGACAAGTTGTCAATTGGTAGTTTGATCGTAAGTATGACCCACAGCATCAGCGATTTGCTCGAAGTATTAGTAATTGCGAAAGAAGCGGGATTGTGGAAGCTTAAAAATGGTACTGTTGATTCCAAAGTTGATGTGGTGCCACTTTTTGAAACTATCGAAGACCTTGAAAAGAGTCATTTGCTCATGCAGCAATTATTTGATAATCCTGTATATCGCCTTCAATTGGAAGCGCGCGGTATGTTTCAGGAAATTATGCTTGGTTACTCCGATAGTAACAAAGACGGAGGATACATCATGGCAAATTGGGCGCTTCAAAAAGCTCAGGAAAAACTCTCAAAAACCTGTCGGGATAATGAAGTTGATTTCCGGTTGTTTCATGGTCGGGGTGGTTCGGTTGGTCGTGGAGGGGGACGAGCAAATCAGGCTATGCTTGCTTTGCCGGCTGTGTGTCATAGCGGAAAAGTTCGCTTCACCGAGCAAGGAGAGGTTATTTCATTCAGATATGCAAACCGTAATATTGCGCACAGGCATTTGGAGCAAATTGCGAACGCTATGTTACGCGCGACTGCACTTGGTTATAAGTACAAGGAAAATCAACCCGAAAAAAGCGATGCAAAGCAGTTTGAGTTAATGCAGAAAATGGCCGAAAGTTCTATGAATACCTACAGGCAACTGATAGACGATCCGGAGTTTTGGCCCTGGTATGCAACGGTAACACCCATCGAACATATATCCCGATTGCCAATTGCATCACGGCCGGTTTCCCGCGCAAACGGGAAAGAAGTCGATTTCGACAGTTTACGAGCGATTCCATGGGTATTTGCCTGGACACAAATTCGCTATAATATACCCGGTTGGTACGGATGCGGAACCGCACTTGATGATGCCATCAACAACGGAAATCTCGAACTCTTTCAAAAATGGTATAAAAGCTGGCCGTTTTTCAAAGTATTGATTGAAAACGCACAAAGAGAAATGGCGCGGAGCAATTTAATTATTACGCCTTACTATAACGATCATCAATCCGAATCTAAAATTCCCGGACTGATAGAAACCGAGTTTCAAAAGGCGGAAAAGGCAATACTTGCCATAACGGGGCAGAAAAATCTGCTTGATATGAATCCGGTTATTCAAAAATCCATCCGTTTGCGAAATCCGTACACCGATGTGTTAAACCTCATGCAAGCGGAACTCATGCATCGCTGGAAAGTTCAGGATAGAGAATTACAACCGGAATTAAGGTCACTCTTATTCAGCAGCATTAATGGACTTGCAGCGGCCATGCAAAGTACGGGATGATGGTTGGTATCTAAATGTAAATTTGAAGGTATCACCTCAACCAATCTTTACATTACTCCTTACTCATGATTTGTTAAAAACTGCTATTTTAGAACAAAATAGTGATTTTTAATAGTATTAATTTATGAACCAATTTCAAGCTTTTAGAGGAACCTACACGGCAATAGTCACGCCATTCAACAGAGAAGGCAATCTGGATGTTGAGGCATTCAAAAAGCTGGTTGAATTACAAGTGAAAGGTGGAGTAAGTGGCATTGTTATCTGCGGGACAACAGGAGAGGGGCCGACGGTTACAGAAAAAGAGTTTATGCAGTTGATTAAAACTGCAAGGGAGACTACAAACGATAAGATTCAAATTATTGCAGGAACCGGAACAAATAATACGTCGGAAGTAATCCGTAAATCACTGATTGCCAAAGATACGGGCGCACACGGATTGCTTATTTCTGCACCATATTATAACAAACCGACCCAAGCAGGTTTGGTGGCGCATTACACCGCTATTGCCGATTCGGTTGATTTACCAATAATGGTGTACAATGTCCCCGGAAGAAGCGCAGTTAATATTCTGCCGCAAACCATCGCACAACTTGCTAAGCATCCGAATATCGTATCGGTAAAAGAAGCCAGTGGCGATATCAACCAAATAATGGATGTAATTCAGGCAGTTCCTTCCGATTTTTCTGTTTTAGCCGGGGATGACATGATGGCTTTACCTGCTATTGCGGCCGGTGCCGAAGGGGTAGTATCGGTAATATCGAATGAATTTCCTTCACTAATGAGTAGTATGACTGCCAGTTGTTTATCGGGTGATTTTGAAGCTGCTAAAGAATTGCACTATAAGTTATTACCGATGATGAAAGCTAATTTCCGCGAAAGTAATCCTATTGTTGCAAAAGCAGTGTTGGCTCATTTTGGATTGATTGAGAATGTATTGCGGTTACCATTGGTTCCCATGAGTGAGTCATTGGAATCTGAAATTTTTGCTCTGGCAGATTCTCTAAAATAGTTTTATAAACCTAACTTACTTTTTATGAAAAAATCTCTGGCAATTTTTGGATTGCTCCTATTTTCATTTTTTTGGAATGATGCGATTTCTCAGGTAAAATCACCGGCCGATTTTCTTGGATACTCTTTAGGAGACAGGCTAACGCCTCACCACAGAGTTGTGGATTATTTTACACACGTTGCTGAAAACAGCGACCTCGTTTCCCTGGAAAAGTATGGGTATACTTACGGACAACGTGCATTAATTATGGCATTTGTTACGAGTGAGGCCAATCATCAAAACTTAGAAGATATTCGACTGGACAACCTTCGTCGTACCGGGCTTGAATCGGGAACCATGAGCGGCGTTGGAGATAAAGCTATCGTTTGGTTGAGCTACAATGTGCACGGAAATGAAATTTCGAGCACGGAAGCATCCATGCAAACCATTTATGAGCTTGTAACTGAAAGAAGTGAATGGCTTGAGGATACGGTTGTGATTATCGACCCGCTTTTGAATCCGGATGGGCGCGAGCGCTACGTGAATTTTTACCATCAGGTTGCCGGAAGAATTGCCGACCCGTACCCGAACAGCAGGGAACATAATGAGCCCTGGCCGGGTGGAAGAACTAATCACTATTATTTCGATTTGAACAGAGATTGGGCGTGGCAATCACAAATTGAGACTCAAAAAAGAATGGTCGTTTACCATAAGTGGATGCCACATGTTCATGCCGATTTCCACGAAATGGGTTTCAACAGTCCCTATTATTTTGCACCGGCTGCCGAACCCTTTCACGAGGCTATAACCGATTGGCAGAGACAATTTCAGACAGAAATTGGTCGAAATCATGCCAATTATTTTGATGCAAATTTCCGCCTTTATTACACCAGAGAAAACTTCGACTTATTCTATCCGAGTTACGGAGATACCTATCCTACTTACAATGGAGCCATTGGCATGACCTACGAGCAAGCCGGTCACTCAAGAGGCGGTTTGGCTGTTGTTACAGCTTTGGGTGATACGCTCACATTTGACCGCAGGGTGTTGAACCAGCATGTTGTTGGGATGAGTACAGTTGAAATTACAGCTCAACATGCACAACGAGTGGCTAATGAATTTCAAAACTTTTTTAGGGAGACATCCCAAAATCCGTATAGTGATTATAAAACATATATCATCAGAGGCGATCAAAACCGTGATAAACTTGCCCGTTTAGTTGAAAGTTTAGATGGTTGGGATATTCGTTTTGGAGCTGCACCTCAAACCCGCTCGGTGAGAGCTTATAATTACAAAACCGGGCAAACCGAATCCATTAGTTTAAGCAACAGAGATATTATCATTAGTGCATATCAACCAAAATCTGTACTTACAAATGTTTTGTTTGAGCCGAGAACAACGATTATCGATTCGTTGACATACGACATCACGGCTTGGTCGGTACCATACGCAATGGGACTTCAGGCTTTTGCTTCAACAGAGCGAATTAACCCATCCGGAACGTGGACGCTACCTGAAGTAGAAGCACCCGAAATTACAGCAGACACGCCTTATTCCTACCTATTAAGATGGCAAAGTGAAGAGGATGCAAAATTTTTGAGCTATCTTCTTAAAAATGACATTCGGGTACGGTTCACAAAACAACCTTTTAGAATTGATGATACCGATTTCGAACGTGGTACGTTGGTAATTGTACGTCGGGGTAATGAGCATTTAGGCGCTAGGTTTGATAAGACCATTCAACGGGCAGCTCAAACTTTTGACAGAGCGTTGTTTGCTACGCAAACGGGTATGGTAGAAACCGGTGTAGATTTTGGCTCGAATGATGTTAGTATAATTGAGCGCCCTCGAATAGCGCTAATTGGTGGAAGCGGCTTCAATGGAAATAATTTTGGTGAAATTTGGCACTTTCTTGACAGAAGGCTGGAATACCCGATTTCCACTTTTGAAGCGAATCAATTCAATGCTACTGACCTTAGCTCTTTCAGTGTGATTATTTTACCTGAAGGTAATAGCGGGTCATTCATGAACAGATTAGGGAGTGAGTTTTCTACATGGCTGAGTCGTGGCGGTAAAGTAATTGCATTTGGCAGTGCCATGAATGGATTTGCTTCGTCTGATACGCCCGGTTCGGTTTCTTTCAAAAGCAGAGACACCGATGATGAACCTAACTTGACTACCTTCAGTGAGCGAAGAAGAGAAGCCATTCAAAACAGTATATCAGGTAGTATTTATAAAATATATATGGATAATACGCATCCATTGGCGTTTGGCTATCCAAATTATTATTACACGATTAAAAGAGGTGCAAATGTGCCGGAGTTTCTTACTTCAGGCTGGAATGTCGGGCGATTAGAAGAAGGTGCTCATCGTGCCGGTTTTGAAGGCCATTTAGTTAGAGAACATATTGTTGACAGCATGGTGTTTGGTGTTGAGCAATCGGGTAGAGGAAGTATTGTTTATCTTGCTGATAATCCTTTGTTCAGAGCTTTTTGGCATAATGGTCACCTGTTGTTTGCTAATGCTGTATTTTTTGTAGGGAATTGAGAAATGTTCACAGGAAGATCAAATTTAAGGTATAAACCTAAGTTCGATTATTAACAATTTTTTTTTATCACAGAGGTCACTGAGTAAAGCGCGGAGTTACACAGAGCTTGCCTAACTCCCTGCAGGCTTTATGATTCAAATCTCTACTAGACCTTATGTTTTTTTTCATCTTCAACGCAGCTAACGGGGAATAGCACTTCGTGGGAATCGCTTCACTCGGTGCGCAGTATTTGGTACACCCAAATTTGAGTGAGTGTGGTATTTCTCTATTTACAATATTTTTAAACATATAAGATTTAAATTTCATGATTTCGTAAATAATCCGGGTTAATAACTTTGTGAAGAATTCGATGTAAATGTGTTGCTTGCTCGTAAGTCCTTTGGCATTTTACCACTGATTGAGCAGATTTTCACAGATTACCGCAGATTAATTTCTCCAAAGTTAAGAAGTCTATTATCAAGAAGTAGGTAGGCATCGGATGTTTACATAGTAGTAGTATCCATAATAGCTAAGCAATTAGTACAATTCAAATTAATTGGTAAAATGAATCAGCAATAATAGTTTGGCATCTAAAAAAATCCTGACTTCCGAACTTATTTATGTGACTGTTCTTCTTATATTTAATATCTATATGTTAGATTTCTAAAGATGTATTAATTGGGTGTTAATACGATAAACTCACGAAAAAATAAAAAAAGCCGGTAATCAGCCGGCTTTTTTTATTTGAGTTATGTGGATAAACCTTTATACGTTTTTAACTGTCTTTCCTCTGAAAACTAGCGGTAACGAATCCACTTAATAAGCTCCTTTACAGAGGCACTTTTACCGTACATTAAAATTCCAACACGATAAATTCGTGCGCTCACCCACATCAAACCTAAAAAGGTAAAGAATAGAAGCCCTACCGATAAAGCGAGTTCCCAAAATGGCACATTCATTATTGCGGCACGAACGGGCATCAAGATAGGACTGAAAAACGGTACAAGAGACAATACAACCGACAAGGTTGAATCAGGGTCAGATGAAATTGCACCTAAAAAGAAAATAGGTATGATGATTGGCAAAGATACCAACAAGGTTAACTGCTGGTTTTCGGTTTCTGATTCTAAAGCAGAACCAACGGCAGCAAACAGGGCGCTATAAAGTAAATATCCTAAAAGGAAGAATATCAAAAAGATGATAATTAAATCAGCGCCTATGGTTGGAATGGTAAATGGTAAATCTGCTTCGGCAGCAGCGACAGCATCGGCAGAAGAACCGCCAAACCCACCAAAGAACATAAGAATGGAACCACTTGCCAGGCTTATAAGTCCTATAGCCGAACCCCAAACAAAAACCTGTGTTAGTGCCAACGCACCTACTCCTAAAACCTTGCCAAGCAAAAGCTCAAACGGCCTTACGGAAGAAACAATCACTTCAATAATACGACTGGTTTTTTCCTCAATAACGCCACGCATAACAATACCACCATAGGCAAACATAGCTCCATATATAATGAAACCGAGAATAAACCCAAGGAATACAAGTGCACCGGTATCTTGTTCTTCTTCGCCTGCTTCGGTAATTATTCTCGTGCTTACTTGCGTGCGCATGGCGAGTATATCGCGAATTTCATCGGTGATTTGAGCACGTTCGAGGCGCTCTTCCCGTGTGGTGTTTCGTATGTCACTTCGGACACGTTCTACAAAAGTTACGCCACCGGAGCTCCCATAAACGAACTCGGCAGCTTTTGAGCCTTCGAGAACTTCATCATCAATAAAAATTAATCCGTTAAATTCTCTGGCTGCCACTAATTGGCGGGTACTTTCGATACCTTCTTCAGATTTGTCGAAATAAAAGGTAGAGTCAATTTCTACGAGTCGTTGAACAATTGAATTAGTCTCATCCACAACAGCTACCGTTCTAACTGTACTTGGCGAAAGAATGGTGATAATGGCAGGTAACAAGAAAATTGCCAGGAAAATTACCGGAGCTAAAATGGTGGTAAGTATGTAGGCCTTGCTTTTAACACGGGTTAAATATTCCCGCTTAAACACGATAAATAGTTTGTCGTAATGAATCATAATTAAGATGCCTTAGCAGGTGAAGAGTTAGAATCTTTGTTTACGGTTGAAATAAATATTTCATTTAAAGAGGGTTGAACAAACTCGAAATGGGTTACGGTTACATGTTTCATGGCTGTACCCAAAATATCTTGTTCAAGTCCGTCTTCAAGAATTCTTATTTCGGCGAAGTTTGATGACCGGTTATTTATACGCACATTTTTTAGCTCATCAATAAAAGACCCGTCACCCGAAAAATTAATTTTCACCGTGTTATTCCCAAATGAACGTTTGATCTCTGACAGGTCACCCTTGAGAATAACTTTCCCATTATTGAACAGGCAAATGTCATCGCACATTTGTTCTACCTGCTCCATTCTATGGGTTGCAAAGAGAATGGTTTTGCCTTTTTGGTTGAGTTCGATGATTACCTCTCGCAACAGTTCACTGTTAATAGGGTCGAGGCCGCTAAAGGGTTCATCAAAAATGCAGATTTCAGGATCGTGAGCAATTGTGGAAATAAACTGTACTTTCTGTTGCTGCCCTTTTGAAAGTTCACCAAGGTTTTTCTTCGTCCAATCAGAAGCTTTGAATCGATCCAGCCAGTATCGTAAAGAATTGCGAGCATCCTTATCGGTCATTCCTTTTAATCTTGCAAGGTATAGGAGCTGTTCCCCAACCTTCATTTTTTTATATAGCCCGCGTTCTTCCGGCAGATAACCAATTTTCTTTTGACTTTCCGGGCTGGCAGGTTCATCATTTATTAAAACACTACCGGAATCCGGAATGGTGATGTAATTAATCATTCTTATGGTTGTGGTTTTCCCGGCTCCGTTTGGACCCAGTAAACCAAAGATTCGTCCTTTTTCAATTTCGAAAGAAATATCATTTACAGCTACGAAAGAGCCAAACTGCTTTCGTATTTTTTCGACTTTTATTACAGACATAGGTTGATATTATTTGATAAGAGTTTGCTATTGTTAATGAAGCACTTATAGTAAGTAGTATTTAGTTTGTCACATTTTAATAGGTTGGTACCATCAGAAATTCGGATAATTTCAAAATTTACTTTACAATTATTTAATGCAGGGAAAGTATTTTTATGAGAGATGAAATAATTAAAAAAACACCCATTTAAACCAGCTTTAGATTTCATATTTTGTTTAATATACGCTATAATAAAGAATGTAAAGAGAGAATTAATCCCTAATAAATAAATTACTATATGCATATTGTTCATCTAAGTTTTGAGTGCTATCCGGTTGCCAAAGTGGGTGGTTTAGCAGATGTTGTAGGTGCCTTGCCAAAATATCAACAGCAGTTAGGTTTAAATTCCTGGGTTGTGATGCCACGTTTCAATAATGACTGGATTAATTCCCGTTCAATTGAAGTAGTGCATAAGGGCAGTACGTTCATGGGTTCGGAGTTGTTTCAATTTGAAATTCATTTAGTAGAATCTAATGAGCTTGGGTTCCCGCTTTATTTAGTCCATGTTCCGGGCCGTTTAGATAGAAAAGGTGTCTATCTTGATGAACATAGTGGCTACGGTTATTGGGATGAATTTGAGAGATATCTTAGTTTTCAATTAGCAGCGCTTCAATGGCTCAAATCATTCGAGGAAAAGCCGGATGTGCTCCATTGTCATGATCATCACACATCATTAATTCCGTACATCGTGACGGCTTGTCCCGAATACATTACCCTTAGCCATATCCCTACGGTTTTAACCATTCACAATGGAGAATACCATGGGAATTACGACTGGGGAAAAACAACACTGTTACCGTTTTCAGATTTTGGCCAACACGGTTATTTAAATTGGGGTGGTCGATTTAATTCCCTTTCGGCAGGTATTAGAAAAAGTTGGATGGTAACAACGGTTTCAGAATCATATCTGGAAGAACTCCAATACTCTGCCAATGGACTGGAAATGCTGCTACAGGCAGAGAAGGGTAAATCATACGGTATCATAAATGGAATTGATACGGACGTCTGGAATCCCAAAACAGATGAAATGCTTCCTAAAAATTACGGAGCTACCAATGTTACTGCAGGGAAGAGAGCAAGTAAGGAGATATTGTGTGAACAGTTTAACTTAAACCCGGAAATTCCGATGGTTTCATTTATTGGAAGATTAGTTAAAGAAAAAGGAGCCGATATATTGCCTGATGTAATCAGATCTTTAATCTACAAAGGTTATAAAGTCGGATTTTTGATATTAGGTACAGGCGATCCCTGGCTACAAAATCAATTTAAAGAAATGCCGAGTGAACTTACCGGATATTTTGATTCGTCCATTCAATACAATGAAACATTATCTCATCAAATTTACGCAGGGTCGGATTTTATTATAATGCCATCACGAGTGGAACCCTGTGGATTAAATCAGATGTATGCACTTAAATATGGAACTGTGCCTATTGTTCGTTCTGTTGGTGGTTTAAAAGACAGTATTAAAGATCTTTCTGAAGAAAATGGCTATGGTATTCGTTTCGACAATTTTAACGTCCATGAGGCAGAAAGTGCTGTTATAAGAGCCATTGAGTTATTCAAATCCAAAAAACGAATGAACCAAATTCGTAAAAAAATTATGAAGCTCGACTTTAGCTGGGAAAACTCAGCAAAAAATTATTATCAATTATACCAAAAACTAAAATGAGGATAAATTATGAATAATGTATTAGGCGTCATTTTGGGTGGCGGCCAAGGTTCCCGTTTGTATCCCTTGACACAAAATCGCTCCAAGCCTGCCGTACCAATTGGGGGAAAGTATAGATTAGTTGATATACCTATTTCGAACTGTTTAAACTCGGGCGTTAGAAAAATTTATGTTCTAACCCAGTTTAATTCAGCCTCGTTAAATCGTCACGTAAAAAATGCATTTCACTTTGATGCTTTCAGTAATGGTTTTGTAGATGTACTCGCTGCAGAGCAAACTCTGAAGAGTAAAAGTTGGTATCAGGGTACGGCAGATGCCGTTCGCCAGAGTTTACATCACATGGAAAATCACGAATTTGATTATCTACTGGTTTTATCCGGCGACCAACTGTACCAAATGGATTTCAGAGAAATGGTTGAAGCACATATTGAAAGTGGTGCAAAAATTACTATTGCAACTATTCCTGTTAATGCCAACGATGCTACGGGTTTTGGAATTTTGAAAACCGATGAAAATAGTACGATTACTTCTTTTGTCGAGAAACCATCTTTAGATGAGCTGGCCGATTGGGGATCACCCGTATCTGAAGAATTAGAATCTCAGGGCAGACACTATCTGGCTTCTATGGGAATTTATGTTTTTGATAAGCAAGCTATTTATGACTTGTTTAATGAAAGTCCAGATTCAACCGATTTTGGTAAGGAAATAATCCCGGCAGCTATAAATGGAGGACTAAAGGTAGATTCTTATGTTTATGATGGCTATTGGACTGATATTGGAACTATAAAATCGTTTTTCGAAGCTAATCTTGAGTTAACTGAGCCAATGCCGGCTTTTAACTTGTATGACAAGGATAAAATGATATATACACGTGCTCGAATGCTACCCGCTTCTAAAGTGAGCGGTACAACTATGGAGCGTTCTATTGTTGCGGAGGGATGTATTATTGAAGCAAGTAGAATCGAGCATACATTGATTGGTATTCGATCAAGAATTGGTAGAGGAACTACTATTACAGATTGTATAATGATGGGTTCTGATACATTTACGGATTACGCTGAGTTTAATCCACGTAATCCGGACCGTCCGCCCATTGGTGTAGGAGAGCGTTGTTACATCCACAATTGTATTATTGATAAGAACGTGCGAATTGGTAACGATGTTCGTATTAATGGAGGGTCCCACCTTGAGAATGGGGAATATGGCAACTATGTTGTTATAGATGGAATTGTAGTAATTCCCAAAGGCTCTGTAATTAAAGATGGAACCAACATTTAACCCGAATTCTGAATTACTGAATAAAATTAGTCTGTTTTGGGGTCGGTACTCTGAATTTCCAAAAGCTTGGAAAGAGCCCGATCCCGAAGCTGATTAAATTTTATTGTATCAATTTCTGCCATGTTGTGGCGAAGGCAAAGCCAAACTAAATACGTTGCCATAACATCTTCGTAGCAATAGTTTTCAATCTTTGCGAGTTCACCTTTTCGATACATCTCAAGAACCTGATTTCCCTCTCCGGCTTGTTTGAAAGGAATTCCCAAAAGTAGCCCGAGGTGGTTTAACTTAGGCCATGAACTAGCCCCATAATTACTGAATTCGTCAACTAAATCCACGTTATGCTGGCTGTATCGGTATTTAATATCGTAGTGGCTCATTCGCCGGGGTTGCTGCAGGCCATGTTTTAGGCTACGATAGTTGATTAGAGGAAGATCAAACCCACGACCATTATGGTGTATCAATCCGTAGTCTTTATATTTAGACAGGGTCGAAAACAACTTTTCCAAGCCCTCTTTTTCATCAAGACCGGTCCACTCAACTTTTTCCTTTGGGTCTCCGGTGTTTGAAATCCATAAGCCAACCCACGATAGCACACGATGAAACATAGGTGGTAAAAAACCACTTTTATTCCTTGCCAACTCCTCTGAAGCCACTTCAAGTAGTGCGTCTTCTTCCAAGTCAGGTTGTTTTAAAACCGTTCGGAGGAAATCAAAATCGGGTATGGTTTCAACATCGAATACAAAGAACATACTTAATAGGATTTTTTTGATTTAACTTGAGCTTCACTAAAGATCTCATCAATTTGTTTAACCGTTTTAGATTGAGCCAGTTTGTCAACAGTTTTTCTGGATGCCAGAATTCGTGCGAGATTAGCCAATATATTGAGACTCCTTTGAGTAGTTTGCCCTCTGGGGCTAATCAATACAAAAATAAGCTTCACCTTGCCTTTAACTTTTGGGTAAAACAATCCTTCCGGACTTATGCCCATAAATAGGGTAGGTTGTGTTACTGATCGTGTTCTGGTTGTAGTTAAAACAACGCCCGGTAGCTCGCCAGAGTAGTTGTCAATATCTTTAGCTAAGATTCGTTCAACAATTTCTGATAAATGTAATGGGTTGTCACCAAATGCACGTTCTAAGATATCCTTTAAAGCATCTTCGGCCGAAATACTATCCAGGTTAAAACTAACATGCTGTGAACGAATACTTGGTATAATGGTTGAGCGTGCAAATCGAATATTTTGAATAAAACCGGAGTCGACCACAGCTTCCGAAGGATATACCGTAACAAAATTTAAATTAGGGTAATTTTGAGCGATAATTCTTGGCAGACGCTCAAGGTTTTCATCCCAGGAAATTGTTCCTTTTCGAGTGCTCAATAACAAAAGAAGGTCTTCTTCATCGAAAGACAATCTTTCGTCTTTAAGCAGACCGGACCATTTTTCCAGAAGTATATATTTGGATTGTACCTCAGGATCAGTTTTTTCAATTAGTTCTTTAATTATGGTTTGATTATTTCGGGTACCAACCACTTCTAAATCAGCTCCAATTTCAATAACCAGGTTTTTTATGGTTGATAATGCATTTTTGAAACCCGGTTCTCTGTCCAAGTAAGGTGGTATCATGAGGACCACCTTGGCAGTTGTGTTAATTGGATGGTCGATTTTTGATACCAGTACCATTTCATCGGTATCCTCCAACATTTGGTCGAGAATGGTACCAAATATCCGTTGGCGCGCTGAAATCAAGCCATTCCACCCAATAACAACATGGGAAATTCTAAGTTCTTTAACGGCTCGAATTATTCCGTTAGATATATTCATATCAACCCTCGTAACGGGAATTACCGGAACTTCTGCAGCTGCAGCATGAACTACGGCATGACTCAACATTTTCTCACTTTCAGCAACTTGTTCGGCTACGTTATCACTATCCCGGGCAACTGTAAGAGGGAAGAGAGGGTCTTCGCTATTCTTCTTTTTGATGATCATGGCAATATCCATTAGAGCTTCGGCCGTAGCAGGATTTGCCAGTGGGATTAAAATTCGTTCAGGTGCATCGGCGCTACTGTATGCTCTTTTGGATTCCTCGAGTGCCACTAATTTACCATATCGTTCTACAATGTATGGACCAATCATACAGGTAATTAAGATCATAATTACAACTGCATTAACAGAGGTTTGAGAAAACAAGCCAATCTCAAAACCGACAAGTGTTACCGCCAGCGTAGCTGCTGCCTGTGGTATGGTTAAACCAGCAATTGCCCATCCTTCGTTAGATGTAAAGCCAAAAATCAACTGGGAGATTTTTGCAGCAATTCCTTTCCCAAAAACGACTAGAGCTGTAAATAAACCTGTCTGAATCCATACGTCCCAGCTTTCAATCATTACACCTACATCAACCAGCATTCCTACTGAAATAAGGAAAAAAGGTATGAAATAAGCATCGCCAACAAATTGTACCCTGCTCATTAGTGTGCCGGATTCGGGTACTAATCGATTAAGCAAAAGACCGGCAAGGAACGCACCGATGATTGAGGCAAGACCAACCTGTTCGGCAAGAAATGCTGTTGTAAATAAAAGTGCAATTAAAAAGACATACTGGGTATTCGATTCATTTCTCACATTTCGGAAAAACCACTTACCTAACTTTGGAATTGCAAACACAACAAGCGCCAAATAGCCTAAAGCAAAAACTACGAAAGTTACCCAGAATCCAACTCCTGTGGCATCTCCAATTGAATTTGCAACTATAGCAAGAATACTCAGAGAGAGCATGTCGGTGACTATGGTTCCACCCATTGCCATTGTAACAGCTGTATTTTTGGTTATCCCGATTCTATTAGCAATTGGATAAGCGAGTAAGGTGTGAGAACCAACGATGGAACCAAGCAGCAAAGACGACCAAATATCAAAATCTAAAACATACAGACCAATGGGGATAGCACTGAGCTGAGGTATAAAAAATGATATAAATCCAAAAATTAGGCTCTTATTTCTGAGTTTTTCGAACTTATTGAGATCAAGGCTTAACCCTGCCATAAACATCAGATAGAGTAAACCAACGGTGCCAAGCAGAATAATGGTTTGATCTCGCTCCAGTAAACCTAAAACACTGGGACCAACTATAGTACCTGCCAGAATGGTACCAACCAGTCCGGGAATTTTTAATCGCTTAATGACCATTGGTGCTAACAAAATGATTAGCATCACAATAGCAAAAATCAACACCGGGTCGCTTATAGGGAGTTGAATATCAAAAAAAGCCAAGTTTTGAATTAAGTACACGTATAAATTTTTAGAGTCAGAGATAACTTAGAAAATAAGAAAATATGCTTTCACATTAACGATTTCATTTTTAAGCGTTGAGATTGAGAGCAGGTTAGTTAAACATGTTTGCATACTTTATAAAACAATTATTTAGAATTTTATATATCCTGAGTTCATTAACACTTTTGAAAATTACCACTGATTAAGCAGATAACCGCAGATTAATCACTCTGAGTCGGCTGCACAGTAGGTAGACTACAGAATAGCCCTGGAGAATAATTTGTGTAGTTAATTTGGTTCAAGGTGGATTCATTTTGATAAAGGAATAACTATAATTGAAGGCTATGTAAGCAGAATTCTGTCTGATTGTGAATCAACCCGGAGGCTAGCACTTCAAAAATAGCTCCCTATGAAATTACCTGATTGTGACTTGTAACCTCTACTTTTAAACACAGAGGACAACGAGTAGACCACGGAGTTCCACAGAGCCTGTCAATACTAGTGCAGTTCTGCATTCTTAAAAATATTGTGCCTCTGTATTTCTCAATTGTAAATTAATATGTGCGATGGATAAACCTCATTCTATATACAGCACTATCTAAACGGACAATAATTTCGTATCTTTACGTTATAATATTTGTTCTTTAACATATTGGGGATGTAACTGGTTTCTACGGGATGCGTGGGATCTCAGATTGCATGTCGAGTTTTCCTTTGATACTCGTAAAAGAACTGAGGAACCTTAAATTGTAAGTGACAACTCTTACTCTTACCCGATGGCTGCCTAATACGCACCATCTGTTCCGTTAGCTGCCCGCCTGTTGGCGGCTTTCCGAACATCATCCTTTAGCAGGCTGGCATCACCTTTTGGTTGGGAAGTGTGATGCGAGATTTACCGACCTGGCTTCGGAACGCTATGCCAGCCGGCAAACTCCGAGGCAAGATTCAAACGGCTGAATAAGCATGTAGATATTTGACGGTTCGCCATTTCGGACCCGGGTTCGACTCCCGGCATCTCCACCATATAAAACAATATAGCCCTTAATTCTTATTGAGTTAAGGGCTTATTTTGTTAATTGGGTAGTTATTTAAGTTCAAATTCTAACTATTGAGTCTATTGAATCTCCAAATAAAATTTAATCGAAAGCTTCTGGTACTCCACCTGGACTCGTCTTCGCTATAAAAAAATGGTTCATCTATAATTCTTGTTCTGTTGCGTGTATTTAGTAAATCTCTACCACTTATAGATAAAGTCGCGTTTCCATCAAACATTCTTATTGAAACACCAGAATTTACTGTATAGGATGATGCATTGCGGCCTTGTGTTGTTTGTCGAGGTCCACTGTAAGAATACGTTGTTTGAAGATTAATTTGCCGGCTTATGCGCCACTGCAACCTCACACGACCTGAAAACGCTTGTGCAGTTCGTTCAAAGATCTGATTATTAAAAATACCCTCTGTATCTGAATAAAAATAATTAGCACTTGCTCTAAGCCTGAGGTCGTTAAATATTCGTTGACTAATGGCTAATTCTGTGCCCCAATTGGTTTGAGTTGAAAGATTAATTGGAAAACGTGTTGTAACGCCATCATCATTTAGTTGAGTAATTTGTTCAATCACACCTGTTCTGTATCTATGATAAATACTTGCTGAAACAGATCCGCTATCCCACAATGTAAGGTAACTTAATTCATACGAATTTGAGAAAACGGGATTCAATTCTGGATTTCCTATAAAAATATCTCTTGAATCACGAAAATTGGAAAAGGGTAATATATTCCTGAACCGTGGGCGGGTTAATCTTCTGCTATAGCTTGCTTGAATTGAATTTCGATTATTGATTTCGTAATTCACAAAAAAACTTGGAAATAAATTTAAATAGCGTTGTTCGGCAGTATCACCGTTAAGGGTTAATTCAGTATCAATTCTCGTTTGTTCCAACCGTAGACCTGCTTGTGCTGAGAAATCGCCAAATTGTCCAGAGAAAATTCCATAGGTAGCATTAATATTTTGCGTATATCGAAAGTTATCATTGAAGCCATCAAAAGGTACCCATTCATTATTTTGTAATTCTTCGACTCTGTATTGATTATCAACCCAACGAATCGAAGATCTTAAACCTGCTTCCATTTCCATAAACTCGCCTATCGGTCTTACATAATCCACATTAAAACGTAGGTTAGTTACTTCCTCTTGGTTATCAGTTCGTTGAACTGATATGTCGGATCCGGTTAATTGATCAAACTCTCTTAAATTTGAATTGTCCATTTCGGGTTGATAATCAACTTGAAAATCTGCGGTAAGTTTTTCATCGTTGTTGTTGGATATATTGAATTCATATTTTAGATCAAACTCAAAATTTGTTCTTTCAGAGTCTTCTAAATCTTCTCGAAAAACTTCTCTTAGCATAGTGCCGCTTAAGTCCATATCTCTGTAAAAAGTATCAGAAGTATTACTTCGGTCACGGTATCGGAAAAAAACAGATGGTGTTAAAATTTGTTGTTCTCCTAGAAATATTTCGGCACCAACTCTAACGTCGCCACCAAATTCTTCTCTAATTCGTTCTTGATCTTGTGAGTACACGAAAGAAGTATCAGGAGAATTAAACTGCTGAAATCGGCTTCTCTCGGATGGTCTGTCTCTGTATCTAAACCCAAAATTCGTAAACCAATTTGCATTGTTGGTCATGAAGTTAAGGTTGGTCGAGAGTCGATAATCATCAGGTGTTCCAAATCTTGTAGAAATTGAACCATTTAAGCCAACAGCTCGATTTCTTTTTAACACAATGTTTATAATTCCGGCATCTCCTTGTGCGCCATATCTGGCTGATGGGTTTGTAATTACTTCGACACGCTCAATATAATCAGAAGGAATAGCTTCAAGAGCAGAAGTTCCATCTCTGAGAAGGGGTGAAGGTCTACCATTAATGAGTACGGTTACATTTTCACTTCCTCTTAAACTTATGTTTCCCTCAAAATCTGTTTCAATAGAGGGAATAGTTTCCATCATATCCAAAACTGACCCACCAATTACTTCCATTTCGTTATCTGGCCTAAAAATGCGTCTGTCAAATCTCATTTCCATTACCGCAGGTTCAGATTCTACAACTACTTCATCTAATTCAGTAGTATCGGGAGATAATGAGATTTCACCAAGATTTAGAATAGAAGCGGTTAAATCAATTTCTTTTTCAATAGTTTCGAATGAAATAAAAGATATTTCAAGAATATATGTACCTGCTTCATAAACGAATTCAAATGATCCATCCAACCCACTAGTTGTACCAGTTAGTAAGTTGCGTTCGGTAGAATAAAGAGCTATCGTAGCACCTGTAATAGGTTCGTTATCATCATCAATCAAAATACCTTTAACAGTTACATTGCTATCAAAGTGTGGTACAGATTTAGATTCAACGTTCAAAAAAAACAGAACTAATGCCGAGATAATAATTTTTGATTGTAGAATAAATACATTCATAATAAGTAAAACTTAAAACAGGTAAGTATCAATCCGTATTTGTCAGAATTTGAAAAACCTTTACATAAGTAAAGCAAAACATAGATTCTCTTCATACTTAATTATGAAGCACACTCATTGTTGGCTGATTATTTCTTACACCAAAATGGGTTATTGAATCTTTGAAATGGGACTAATCACTCGTTAATTTATCGTATATTTAAACTCTTTCAATTAAACACTCGCAATTAAAATAGTTAGCTTAAATGATCATACCTATTGCTTCTGACCACGCAGGATTTCCTACCAAAGAGACTGTAAAAAAGATTCTTGAAGAGCTTGGCCATATGCCTGTCGATTACGGTACACATTCCGAAGATTCGGTAGATTATCCCGATTTTGGCAAACTCGTAGCTGCTTCCGTTGCTGATAATGAATATGAAAAAGGAATTTTAGTTTGCGGCTCAGGTCAGGGAATGTGTATGACGGCAAATAAGTTTCCATCTGTTAGAGCAGCTTTGGCCTGGACGCCTGAAATTGCCGAACTATCCGTTAAGCACAATAAATCAAATGTGTTATGTTTACCGGGTCGTTTTTTAAATGAGGATCAAATTCGAGAAATTGTATCATCATGGATGAACAGCGAATTTGAAGGTGGCCGCCATCAAAGACGAATTGACAAAATTTAATTATCAACCTATACAACTATGATCAACAATAGATTAGCACAACAAGACCCCGAAGTTTATACACTTATTGAAAAGGAAACAGAGCGTCAAAATTTTGGAGCTGAACTCATTGCATCCGAAAATTTTGCATCACGGGCTGTAATCGAGGCATTGGGCTCTACACTCACTAATAAATATGCAGAGGGATTGCCCGGTAAAAGGTATTACGGTGGTTGTAAACATGTTGATGTTATCGAAGATTTAGCACGCGACAGGGCGAAGGAATTATTTGGTGCTGAATGGGCGAATGTTCAGCCTCACTCCGGGGCTCAGGCAAATGCAGCAGTATATCTTAAGTTTATGAAGCCGGGTGAGAAACTACTCGGGTTTGACCTTTCACATGGCGGACATTTAACACACGGGTCGCCGGTCAACTTTAGTGGTATGACGTATGAAGCCCATTTTTATGGAGTTGAAAAAGAAACCGGACGCCTGGATTACAACAAAATTCGTGAAAAAGCCCGTGAGGTGAAACCAAAAATGATTTCAATTGGAGCATCGGCTTACACGCGAGATTTCGATTATGAAGCTTTTCGTGATATAGCCGACGAGGTAGATGCCCTGCTTTGGATGGATATGGCGCACACAGCAGGGTTGATTGCAGCAAAATTGTTGAACGACCCGCTTCCGTGGACGCATGTTGTAACCACAACTACCCACAAAACCTTGAGAGGTCCGCGCGGTGGATTAATTTTGGTTGGTCGCAATACTGAGAATACCCTAGGCGAAGTTGCGCCAAAATCCGGTCGTGTAAAAAACTGGGGTGAAATTTTAGATAGTGGTGTATTCCCGGGAATTCAGGGTGGACCACTTATGCATGGTGTTGGTGCGAAAGCTGTTGCGTTTGGTGAGGCTTTACAGCCTGAATTCAAAGAATATCAAAAGCAAGTTATTAAAAATGCGAAAGCTATGGCGGCTGCTTTCGTTGAGATGGGTTATAATCTTGTGAGTGGTGGAACCGATAATCATTTGATGCTCATTGATTTACGAAATAAAGGTATAACCGGTAAAACCGCAGAACAGGCATTGGGTCAGGCAGAAATCACCGTTAATAAAAATATGGTACCCTTCGATACCGAAAGCCCATTTGTTACATCAGGAATTCGTATCGGAACCCCTGCAATGACAACACGCGGCATGAAAGAACCTGAGTTTGAATACATGGCAAAGCTGATTGATAAAGTTTTAATGAATGCAGAAAGCGAAGAAACGCATAATACCGTTGCTGCCGAAATTCGTGCACTTTGCGAGCGATTCCCGCTTTACGACTTTGCAGCACTTTAACTCTTTTATCACACTTAAACTAAAGTCAGATTGTGGCTGATACGGCTCAACGAAAAATAATGGACAGGGATTTGCCGAAAGCGGAAATTCCCAAACTGAAAACCGATGAGATGGCTTTCCTCGATCACCTCGAGGAACTGCGCTGGCGCCTTATAAAAGGGTTGTTGGCTGTAGTTGGAGGCGTTGTAATTGCTTTCATTTTTTCGGATTACTTGATTGATGTTGTGCTCCTGGGCCCGGCCTATGCTGACTTTTTCGTTTATCGGTTTGTCGGAATTGATGCAGTTGATCTGGTTTTGCAGAACAGGCGCTTACCCGGTCAGTTTTTTACCTTTTGGGGAACTTTGTTGATTAGTGGTTTCATCATTGGGTCTCCCTTTTTCATATATCAATTATGGAAGTTTGTTGAGCCCGCAATGCATGCAAACGAAAAAAGCAAAACCCGATTCACTGTTTTTATGATTATAGGGCTTTTCCTGTTTGGAGTTGCATTTGGGTATATGGTATTAACACCATTTGCTATTCAATTCTTTGCTCAGTTTACCATCTCAGATGCTGTCCGCAACGATATTGATATCAACGCTTATTTTTCATCCCTTACTATGTGGGTGTTAGCTTGTGGTATCATTTTCCAGTTGCCTATGGTGAGTTATACCCTATCGAAAATTGGTCTTGTTACGCCGGAATTAATGCGTCAATATCGTAAGGTTGCCATCGTAATTTGTTTTTTACTTTCAGCATTTATCACCCCGCCTGATCCGGTTTCCCAATTTTTAATTGCCATACCACTTATTTTGCTATATCAATTCAGTATTTATGTTAGCAAGGTTGTTACACGAAAACGGAATAAAGAAATCTGGGGTAGTGAAACGCCTCCGGTCTAAACGAGTTTAGTAAATGAAAACCAAACTTCCCAATATTCACGTCTATACCCTCGGTTGTTCTAAGAATCAGGTTGATTCCGAAGTTTTATCGGCCCAGCTTAAGGCAAATCAATTTGGCTTAAGTGATGAAGCCGAAAATTCCGATGTTGTCATTATCAACACTTGCGGTTTTATAGAATCGGCAAAGCAGGAATCTATCGATCATATTTTGCAAGGTGTCAGACTTAAAGAAGAGGGTAAAATCAACAAGTTACTTGTTATGGGATGTTTATCCGAACGGTATGCCGATGACTTAAGGTCTGAAATCCCCGAGGTTGACAACTATTTTGGTACAAATCACCTGCCTCAAATTTTAGAAGAACTTGGCGGGAAGTATAAGTATGATTTGATAGGTGAACGCGAACTCTCGACACCGAAACATTTTGCGTACTTCAAAATTTCGGAAGGGTGTGATAATCCATGCTCATTTTGTGCGATACCCATTATGCGAGGCGGGCATCAATCCAAAAGTATGGAAGATTTGATTGCTGAGGCACAGCGTTTAAAAGCATCAGGTGTTAAAGAATTGATTTTGATTGGTCAGGATTTAACGTACTACGGCTTAGACCTATACGGCGGGCGTAAATTAGATGAACTCTTGTTGCGGTTGTCCGATATTGGTTTTGACTGGATTCGTCTTTTGTACGCTTATCCTGCAAAATTCCCGACTCAGATTTTGCCCGTCATTCGTGAACGTGAGAACATTTGCAATTATTTGGATATGCCTATCCAGCATACATCTACCAATGTGTTAAAATCGATGCGACGTGGTGTAACCGAAAACCGATTGAGAGATTTATTGGCGCAAATTCGGGATGAAGTTCCGGGAATTCGTTTGCGTACTACCTTAATAATCGGCTACCCAAATGAAACCCGTGAGGATTTCGATTCCATGAAAGAATTCCTTAATGAAGTACGCTTTCATCGTTTGGGTGTTTTTCCTTATTCATTGGAAGATGATACCACAGCTTATCCGCTTGGAGATCCGATTTCATCCAAAGAGAAGATGAAGCGGGTTAAGGAAATCATGGACCTGCAGGAAGACATTTCTATGGATTACAATATGGAATTGATAGGGCAGGAGATGAAGGTTTTAGTTGATCGGATTGAACATGGCGTTGCTTATGGCAGAACGGAGTATGATTGTCCGGAGGTTGATAACGAATGTATAATCGATTGTGCCAGAGAAGGTTTTGATGTTCGTGATTTACGCGAAGGCGAATTCTATAATGTTGAGATTTCTGATGTGCAGCCGTTTGATTTATTTGCTGAGTTAATTGGCCCTGCAAAGTAGGCTTTATGGTTGATAAGAACGAAATTCGCAGGAAGCTACGGGATATTCGTTCAGGATTATCACTTGAACAGGTAAGTTTGCTATCAGCAAAAATCCAAAAGAGAGTTATTGAGACTGATGCGTTTAAGAACGCCAAAAATGTAAGTTGCTATTCCAATATCCCTAAATTTTGTGAAGTCGAAACAGATTTGTTGATTGATGCTTGTCTTAATAGTAGGAAAATTCTATCTATGCCGGTAATTCATGAGGATGGTGTTTCATTAATTCACAGAAAAGTTGATTCTACTGATTCACTCATCCAGAATAAATGGGGTGTTCGGGAGCCGGTTGATGGTGAAATAATGAATCCGGCTGATATGGATTTGGTGATTGTACCAATGGTTGGGGCGGATTATCAAAGAAACCGAATGGGATATGGGAAAGGATTTTATGATCGTTTTTTATCCCAAACGAAGGCCATTAAAATTGGGCTTTGTTATGAGTGTTGTATGATTGATGCCTTACCAACTGAACCTCACGATATCAAAATGGATATGATTATTACAGAGGGGTAAGCTTGCGAGAAACAAAAAAACGCCGGACAAAATCCGGCGCTTCAATAAATACAAAATAATTACCTACCGCCCGGTTCGGCATAATTTTCAAACCAGCGTTGTACTTCATTATACCAGTAAATCGAATTGTTCGGCTTTAAAATCCAGTGATTTTCATCAGGATAATAAATCAAGCGAGAGTCAATTTCTTTACTTTGCAGTGTGCGGAAAAGCTCAAAAGCTTGTCCTACAGGAACACGATAATCCAACTGCCCATGAATAATTAAAGCCGGAGTATGGAAGTTTTCTGCGAAATAATGGGGAGATATTTGCTCGTAAATCTCATGCTCCCAATAATCTCCGAATCGGAGGGTATGTACCGCAAAATCTGCTGCAAGTTGACTGTACAAATTGTAAACCGGTGCATGAATTAACAAAGCATTGAACGGATGCTCCTTGCCGAGAAGAATGGAAGACAAATAACCACCGTAACTTCCACCACCGGCTACCATACGATCAGCATCAATCCACGGTTGGTTTGCAAACCATTCGGCCGCTTTAACGGTATCCTCGTAAGGTTTAGTGATCCAATCAGGATTAATGGAATCGGTAAAATCCTGACCAAAACCGGAGGAACCGTGGAAGTTGTGCCAGGCTGTTACATATCCCCATGATGCGAACGTTTGAGCATTCCAACGGAAGTGAAACCCATCGGTAATACCACTATGGGGACCGCCATGAATGAGTAAAAACAAAGGATATTCTTTGGAAGAGTCGAATCCAGGCGGATAGTGAACCCACATTTGAATCTCTTGTCCGTTTGCACCCTCGTAAGTTACAGACTCATATGTGCCCAGCTCGATATCATCCATAATGTCATCATTAATCGTATCTAATCGGGTAGCTGCTCCATTGTTGGGGTCAACCATAACAACCCGCGGTGGGAAAAGAAAACTGTGGTTGAGCGACACAACTCGTCCGTTATTGGAAATTGTAACACCGGGGAAATCGGTATCACCGGTTACAGCACGAACATCTCCATCAATCGAAATATGATAAATACGAGTTGTACCGGCGTCATCAACCGAAGAGAAAAATCCGTCACTTTGGGGTGCCCAAACCATATTGCTAATACTCCTGTCCCAATCATCAGTAATCACACGATGGGAATCGTTGGCAATGTCATAAAGGGTTAATCGAGCCCTATCTGCATAAAACCCACGAATTCTTTGGGATGTGTAGGCAAGCGTGCGACCATCAGGACTAAAATTCGGATTCATATCGGGTGCGATATTATCAGGTGTAATGTTGCGAGCATCACTGCTACCGGGAGATACGATGAAAATATCCATTGCAGGGTCAAGGTCATCACGATTACTATCGGCTGTGAACGCAATGAGAGATTCATCCGGGCTTACGGAGTAATTACCGGCTCCTGCACCTGAGCGGGGTAGCTCCCATCCGGTAGGTTCGGTTAATGGTTCAACATTACCACCGGTTGCAGGAATTCTGAAAAGGTGATTTTGTCTTTCCTCAGGTACCCATCTATCCCATGAAGCGAAAGGAAGAGCATTCCACTGATGAGCCGAAACGTGACTCGCACGGTCTGCATCCATTTGCTCTTTCATTTCATCCCATGTTTTTCCGGGCCAAACTGTAGAAACGAAATAAATGTGATCACCCACCCAATCAATACCGGTAGCGCCGGTTGGAACATTGGTCAGTCGCATAGCCTCACCGGGTTCGTTTATGGGAAGGATATAAACCTGAGCTGCGGAATCGTCGTCTCTGCGGCTTACAAAAGCCAGTTTATCACCATTTGGGCTAAAAACGGGCTGACCATCAGCAGAGCCGTGTCGGGTAAGGGGTCGCTCAACACTACCATCTGTTTTGAAAAGCCACAAATCTGTATGCGACTTATCGTCACTAACGGTATAACGGGTTACCGGTGCCACAACCCATTCTCCATTTGGAGAAATGATGGGGCTGCCAATACGCTTTAGTTGCCATAGAACATCAACCGTGAGGTAATTGTTGTCATCGTTATCAATTGAAACTGCCTGGGTGGGTTGCACAAAAAAGGCAATACCCAAAAGCAGAATCAACGATTGTACTAGTATTTTTTTCATGATCTTTTGATTGTTTACTGTTTGAAGGTTTTGAAAATCAAATATTTGGATTTGTACTATATGAAGGCTATTAAAATTGATGGTTTTGAATAGACTTCATTTAATCTATCGGTTCATAAAACGGATTCTTCTCATACTTATCCTTTTGCTGATAAGTACGGCTATACTTGATGTAATTCTCGGAGTAGGTTCTAATTGAAGCAATTTCTTCATCACTCAGCTTTCGAGCAGGTTTAGCCGGGCTTCCCATACAAAGCCATCCGGATGGCATGGTTTTGCCGGGCGCTACCAAACTTCCGGCAGCTATCATACAATCTTCTTCAATAACAGCACCATCCAATACGGTAGCGTTGATTCCAATCAGGACTCTGTCTTTAATGGTACATCCATGAATAACGGCTCCATGCCCAATGGTAACTTCATTCCCTATAATAGTTGGATGCGTTTTGTTGGTAACATGTATGCAACAATTATCCTGAACGTTAGACCGGTCTCCAATTCGGATGTAATTTACATCTCCCCGAATGGTAGTATTAAACCAAACACTCGATTCGCTTCCAAGAACAACATCACCAATAATATCAGCACTGGGCGCTACAAAATTTGTTTCATCGAATCGGGGAGACTTATTTAAAAAGGCGTAAATCATAATGGTATTAAAAAATGTGCAATCAGATACTTAAAAGTAAATGGTTAGAATTAAAATTTTTGTGGAATTCTCAGGTAAAATGAATTATAATTGATATTTATGATGAATAAAAGTCGACATCGAAACTTTCGATAGTTTCAGAGCTGTTTAATAATGATGCTTAAATAAAAACCATTATCCTAAATTTACCTGGCATGAAAAAAATTGACTTTGCTAAACTACGGAAAAAGCACAAAACTCTATTTTGGATAAGTTTACTTGGTCCTGCATATCTGGTGCCTTACACCATCTATACGTTCTATACCATACAGACTACCTGGTCTTTTATAGCGCTTATTGCAATATTTATTTTAACGGCAGTTCTTGTAAGAGGGTATCTTATTCCACCAAGCCCTACTTTAGTTACCAAAGAAGATGATAGCTATGCATTATATTTCACCCCCTACAAAAAAGAGAGCCTAAGTCTAAGTGAAGTTACTTCTGTTAGTTTTGTAGCCGGAAAACTCTTACTTGCTACCGAATCAAAATCCTACGAAGTATCTCTTAGCTGGCTATCCTACAAGGAAGTACAGTGGCTTAAGCAAGAATTAGCCCAAGCCTGATCTTTAATTTTCAATCAAAACAACCAAACACTATTTAGATGAGACACATTCTTACGGTCGTATTATTTTTAATACCCATTACAGCAATCAGCCAAATTAACCCACAATGGGTACGTCACCAATCTATATCGCCGGATGCCAATCATATCGCATTTACCTATATGGGTAATATTTATAGGGTATCGGCTCAAGGAGGAGAAGCGAGGCAGCTCACCTTTCATGAAGCCCACGATTTTATGCCAATCTGGAGTAACGATGGTTCAAAAATTGCTTTTGCATCAGATCGCTACGGGAATTTTAATGTATATGTGATGGATGCAATGGGCGGACCTGCCGAGCGTATAACGTTTCATTCCAATGATGAATTTCCATATACGTTTTCAAGTGATGACTCATCGGTGATTTTTGGTGCTGTGCGACAGGATGCTGTCAATCATCGTCAATTTCCTGCTGCTTATCTGCCTGAGCTGTATGAGGTACCGGTCGGTGGAGGTCGCGTAAATCAGGTCTTTACTATTCCCGCTGAAGCCGTTCAGGTAAATAGCAGTGGCACACGAATGTTGTATCACGACAAAAAAGGGGGCGAAAATGAATGGCGGAAGCATCAACGATCTGCAATCGCTCGTGATATTTGGATGTATGATGCGGATTCGGGTGAGCACACACAAATCACAAATAAAATGGTTGAGCAGCGAAACCCTGTATTCAGCAGTGATGAAACGGCTTTTTATTATCTGAGCGAAGAAAATGGCAGCTTTAACGTACACATGCGCAGTTTCGATGCTATTGAAGAATCTGTTCAGGTTACATTTTTTGAAAATTTCCCGGTTCGCTTTTTAAGTCAGGCCAATGGTGTTCTTGCCTTCGGTTGGGATGGCGAACTTTATATGATGCCCGAAGGTGGAGAACCACAAAAAGTAGATATCACCATTCGCACCCAGGATTCTCGCAACACAGATAGATTCATAAATGTGAGTAGTGGGATACAGGAAATGGCTATTTCACCAAATGGGGAAGAAATTGCGTTTATTGCCAGAGGTGAGGTTTTTGTGACATCAACAGATGGGAACTTTACCAAGCGCATCACGAATACGCCTCAGCAGGAGCGTTTTGTTACGTTTACGCCTGAGGGTGATGGCGTTGTGTATGCAAGCGAGAGAGATGGAAAGTGGAATATCTATAAAACCATACGGGTGAGGGATGAAGAGCCGTTTTTCTATGCGTCAACATTATTGAATGAAGAAATTTTAGTAAGCGATACCGTTGATGTGTATCAGCCGAAGTTCTCTCCAGATGGAAAAAAACTGGCGTATGTTTGGGATAGAAGAACACTAAGAATTCAGGACATGGATTCAGGCTCGACCATCGACTTGCTCACTCCCGAAGATATCTTCCACATGAGAGAGGGAGACGTGTATTACCAATGGAGCCCCGACAGCAAATGGATTGTAGTTGGATGGAGAAAACTTCTTCATAATTCGGAAGTGCTCTTACTTTCTGCTGACGGTTCAAAGCGGATGAATCTTACTGAGAGCGGATTCATGGATTCATCACCTAAATGGATTGGAAACGGCGACCGAATTATTTGGTTAACCAATCGGGATGGTCTCCGCAGTCACGCCACAAGCGGACAAACCGAACGCGATGTATATGCCATGTTCCTTACTCAGGATGCTTGGGATAAATTCAACCTGAGCGAGAACGATTACAAGCTTATGCAGGAAATCGAAAAAGCCTTAAAAAGCGATAATGGAAACGATAACGATGACGAAAAAGAGTTGAACTACGAGTTTGATAAAGTCCGTGATCGTATGGCTCGATTAACCATTCACTCGAGCAGCTTAAGTGATGCAGTCCTTTCAAAAGATGGGGAAACGCTTTATTACCTCACAAGATTTGAGGATAACTTCAATCTTTGGGAAACCAACTTGCGCACGAGAGATACGAAAATGACTATTCGTAATACAGGCCCCGGTAGCTTAATGTGGGACGACGACATGGACAATTTGTATTTATTAAGCCGTGGTTCAATTTCTAAGCTCAACTTATCCGGAGGGAGTATGAGTCGAATTAGTATTTCCGGAGAGATGGAATATGATGCGGTTGCCGAGCGTGAACATATGTTTGAGCATGTTTACATTCGTACAAAAAATATTTTCTATGAGCCAACATTCCATGGAAATGATTGGGGTCAGCTCTATGAAGATTATAAACGCTATTTGCCGCATATAGGAAACTCCTATGAATTTGCTGAAATGTTATCAGAGATGATAGGTGAATTGAATGTTTCTCATGCCGGTGCCAGATATAGCAATACAATTGAAAATGCTGATGCTACAGCTTCACTTGGGATTTTTAAAGACTATAGTCACCAAGGCAATGGAATAAGAATCGCTGAAATAATCCAAGGCGGCCCACTCGATAGAGCAACCTTTAATATAACAGACGGTATGATTATCGAGAAGATTGATGGTGAACTTATAACCCCGGATCGTGATGTTGCGTCTTTCTTAAATAGGAAAGCGAATCGTTTTGTTTTATTAGATGTGATTGATCCATCAAATAATAACCGTACTCAAATCACCATGAAACCTATTACTTTAGGGCAGGAGAGAGGGTTGCTTTATAACCGTTTTGTACGAATGAACGAAGCCGAAGTGGAAGCATTGAGTGATGGCCGTTTGGGTTATGTACACATTCCCGGCATGAGCGATGGACCGTTTAGAAGTGTAATCCATGATATGCTTGGGCGTTTTGCCGACCGCGAGGGTGTTATTGTAGATGCACGTTTTAATGGTGGAGGTGACCTTGTTGCGGACTTGGTTATGTTCTTTACCGGTATAGAATTCAACCGATATGCCACTGAAGACAGGGTAGTAGGTGGTGAGCCAACATCCCGATGGACAAAGCCCACATTATCTATGTATAATGAAGCAATGTATTCCGATGGTCACTGCTATGCAGCGGCTTATTCTGAATTGGAGCTTGGGTTAACTGTAGGTATGCCGGTTCCGGGTACATGTAGCTTTGCGGGTTGGTCGGTTTTACCGGATGGGACCCGTTGGGGTGTGGTTCCTGTAAGTGCTACAAATTTCCATGGAGAGTGGATGGAAAACAACCAAACCTATCCGGAGATCGAGGTTAAAAATATGCCCGGTTATATCGATCAAGGGCGTGATCAACAACTTGAACGAGCAGTGGAGGCATTTTTAGAGAGCCTGGATTAATATTCCTCTCCCAAAAGTACTAAGACTTAAACGTACCCCGACTAAGCGCCGGGGTACGTTTTTTTTGTTCACAATAACTAAACCCGAATTATTCACGAAAGTGTGAAATTTGAATCTTATACTATAGAAAATATTGTATATAGAAAAATACCCCACTCACTTAATTTTGGGTGTGGTTAAAATGCTGCACTCCGAGCGAAGCGATTCCCGCGAAGCGAAATTCCATGCTAGCTGCGTTGAAGATGAAAAAGTCATGCTCAGGGTACTAAGGTACCTTTCCGCTGATTTTCCACCTTCGCCTTGTTACCAAGAAAATTTTTTGGTGAATAATCCGGGTGAATATGGCAGACAGGTTTCGCAGATTTTTTTTCATTTGAAATTGGTAGGCTAATTCCAACCATTCACATCCTGCCTTGTCTTTAGGCAAGCTCTGTGTAACTCGGCGCTTTACTCAGTGACCTCTGTGTTAAAAAATAGAGGTGATTAAAATCGAACTCAGGTTAAAAAACTATGAGTTTCAGTGGCTCTGCGGATCATAACTAATATCTATTGGATATTGAATTTCCATGTCTTTTCAAACAACCCAAATAAATGCTATTTTTAAATCAAAAATCATCACAAGAAAGTAGAAAATTATGAGTATAAGAATAGCAGCAACTGCATCAGGAGCCTACCCAAACGTTCGCGCACGTCGGTTAAGAGTTAACGCTTCAATACGGGATATGGTAACCGAGCACAGGCTTCATCCGTCCAATTTTATAGCGCCTATTTTTATTATTGAAGGGGAGCAGATTAAGGAAGAAATCTCATCCATGCCGGGGTATTTCAGGTACTCTTTGGATTTGGTCTTACCTCACGTCGCCGAACTTTTCGACTTAGGAATACGATCGGTTTTGCTTTTTGTGAAAGTACCCGACGAACTCAAAGATAACGAAGGTACGGAAGCGTTAAACCCGGAAGGGTTGATGCAACGAAGTATTCGGGCAATAAAAGAGAAATGCCCCGAAATGTATGTAATGACGGATGTAGCCTTGGATCCGTACTCAAGCTTTGGTCACGACGGCATAGTTGAAGACGGGCAAATCGTAAACGATGAAACAGTTCGGGTTTTATCCAGAATGGCGGTTTCCCATGCGAGTGCCGGTGCCGATATGGTGGCTCCATCCGATATGATGGATGGACGCATAGGTGGAATTCGAAAAGCTTTGGAGTTCGAAGGGTTTGAACATGTTGGAATCATGGCATACAGTGCAAAATATGCGTCCTGCTATTATGGACCGTTTAGAGATGCATTGGATTCAGCTCCCGGTTTTGGGGATAAGAAAACCTACCAAATGGATCCTGCAAATGTAAGGGAAGCCATACGCGAAGCTCAGTTGGATCAACAAGAGGGAGCCGATATTGTAATGGTAAAGCCCGGATTGCCCTACCTGGATGTCGTGAGAGCAGTTAAAGAGTCGGTAGGCGTGCCGGTATCGGTATATCACGTATCAGGAGAGTATGCAATGCTAAAAGCAGCAGCAGCCAAAGGTTGGTTGAATGAAGAGCAAGCCATTATTGAAACCCTGATGTCATTTCGCAGGGCCGGTGCAGATTTGATAGCAACCTACTTCGCCGCCGATGCCGCCCGAATGTTGAATGGGAAGTAAAGAGCAGGTTCAATAGTTTGAAAAAGCTTATCCGGTATAACCTGAATAAACTTTTTTTATTTAAATCACTTCAGAAGCATCATCTTTCGTGTTTCAACAAAACTACCGGCGGTTAAACGATAAATGTAAACGCCACTTGCCAGTGTGTTTCCATTAAATGCTACGGTATGCCATCCTGCATTTTGTCTGTCATTTACAAGAGTGGCTACCTTTTGTCCCATGATATTATAAACTTCCAACCTTACATTTGCAGATTCAGGTAGCGCATAGCTTATCTGTGTAACCGGATTAAACGGGTTCGGGTAATTTTGATTCAAGGCGTATGACTGTGGTAATTCACCGGGTGAAGAGTTGCTATCACTTTCAAAAAGCTCTACTATTTGAGCACTTGATTCCAGAGTAACACTTTCACCTGACTGTAAAATTACCTCGGAAATTAAGGTGTCGCCAATGTATTGTCGCATTAGCCAATTTTTGAGATTATCAGAGTTGACTTCCAAAATTGTAGGCTCTTCGGTTTGTTGTACTTTAATTACCGCAGACATACTGTCTGTACCTTTAAGATTCCCTGATATTCGTGCATCTAAGTTACCAGGAGGGGGTAGTGGAGGTAAATATATAAGTACATCATCCTGAATACCTAAATACAGAGTTTGTTTAGCATTTGCAGCCTTAAATTGTACTTCCGCTTTCTCTTCAGTTTTTTCTGAAAAAGTTAATGGTGCAGTTGCTAATGCAACGGTTTCCAAATTTAATGTTCCTGGATTATTGGTGAGTATCCAGTAGCCAAAGCCCGGCTCAAGTTGAGTTTCAAGATTATAACCCGTATCAAAGCTAAATAAAGAGTTTGGAACTACAATACCACCGGGATCACTAACTACAGCGGTTTCAGTAATGCTTCCAATTAAATTCCATCCTTCCTCCACGTCAATAGAGAGGTTTGGAATGTCGGTACCTGCAAAGGTAGCTTCGTAAGGTGAAGGGAAATTTAGCCAATATCCCGAACCGGGCAGTAGTTGAGCTTGTGGTAAGTAGCCGGAATCGAAAGAGTATAGGGTATTATCCAAAGCTCCGGTGAAAATTTGCTGATAATTTTCATGATCTTGTGTTACCGGCAGGCTTACAAGATTCCATCCGGAAGTATAATTTGCCGTTAAGGGCTCAAGGGTTGCAGTATTAAAACAACTAGCCGGATACATCTCAACGGTTTCCAGAGCGAGTTCCTGCAATCTTTCGGCCAAGGCTTCCGAGGGTCCGTCAAAAGCGCCACCCCACATATTGAATACCTGATGCGGAAGATTTGTTGGCGGCAAGTTCAGAATCATAGCATAATGAATCAGGGATATATAATATCTGCCCATATCATTTAAATGGATATTGTCTTCAAAAAAATCATCCATGCTTCCAATACCGGGAACTGTTCCGTCATCAACAGCATCGTACAGTCGGGCTAAGGCCTGTCCTCCGGGAATTAAACAAACCGGTGATTCGGGGTTGTAGGTATCATTCAAGTGGTCTACCACACTTTCCCACATCGGCAGGTCATCATCCAATCGTTGCCGCCATTCGGCCGTGTCAATGTCGTGGTCGCATCCGGTAGGAGTGCCGCTTAAAATACAGTGCCAAACTTCGTAGAAGAAGATTTGAATATCGGGGTTGTGCAAGGTCGCATATTCGTAAAAAAGTTCAACATAGTCGTAGGTTTCTTCTATACCCCAGGGCGTGAGATGCCTTGGCACCGACTCGGTTAATACAAGGTGGTCGTAATTACCGGCGGGTAAGCCAAAGATGGGATCAAAGAATCCAACAAAATGGGGTGGATTCGAATGAAAGTCGTTTTCTTCCATACGAAACCATTGCCAGCGTAAGGGTGCTCCGGGAATGGACTGGAAAGCCCAATCAAATTGAGCTGTTCCCGCTTGTTCGGTTAGGGAATGAACCATTTCGGGGAGATAGTCGGTAAGGCTGTGCCCAATAAAAAATGTTTTGGAGCTTGGTTCATCTTCTATTTCTGCACGTACGCCATTTATAAAATCAACGGTTGCCCGCCACTTGGGGGTTTCTTCATCGGGTTGATTCCACATCTCTTTTAATCCCCAGCTTCCATACCTGCTATATCTCTCAATAGAATTGAACGGAGTCATAAGCCCGCCGGTCATAGTTTCCCAACGGGTATAGTATTCAAGGTAGATGTCATACATCAAATCATGACGATTGGCCTCCATAAACAGGTTGTCAATTGTTTCGTTGTCTCCACCACCCCAAAATACCGATTCGCGAACAAGGTGCTGACCGGCTTCATAGGTTACAAGGTCGACACCTACACCCTCCAGATAAGCCTGTATGGGAACCTGTTGGTTCAGGTTTGAGCGCATCGAACTCTGCACCATATCCATGAGGTCTTCCATGCTGATTCCATCCAGCAGGGGCAGGTTTTCTTCGCTTCCTATACTTCCTCCAAAATAGGGGGCAATGGCATAACTATCGGTACTTTGCCAGGCATCCTGCCATTCTAATATAGTTTGAGCTATAAAAAAGTTACTGGTCCAACCACCCATAACCCGGTTCAGACGGTCTAAGCCGCCAAACACACCTTCAAAAATGTCAAAGATTTCAACCGAGCGTTGAGAGTGGAATCGTAACTGACCAATAAAGTCATCACCCTCGCCAAGGCCAAGAGCTATGCCTTGTTCCCGCGCGTAGTGCGACTGATCAAAAAGGGCGTTCCATACCTCATTCGAATATTCAATGTAAAGGGTTAAGCCGGGGTCGAGTTGGTCAAGAATCAGATGTGACAGTTCAGTAACGTAGTTGTCATCTGCCAGATGGGGAACATTAATCCAGGGATCGACCTGCAGGGTGTTTGCCAATTGAATCATTACCTCGTAGGGTACACCGTCTTTATCAATGCCGTTTCCCTGCCAGGTATAGAAGTCCGGAGTGGTTCGGTCGTCCCAGTCACTTATAATATGATTATTAATTGATCCCCAATCCATAAAGCGTATAACTGAATAGGGTTCCATAAGCTCCAGAAAATGGGGGGTAAATGGTTGGTCGAGATAATCATGCTCGTATCCGGGAGGAATGACACGCACATTACGGATGGGATTTTCGGGATTGGTGGCAATAATGCGCATCATTATACCAAAGTCGGGTAACACATCGAGTTGCATGAAACCGGCTTCAGAATGAATAACCTCGGCATCCCAGCTGAATTCCAAAGTACCCTCGCCCTCGTAAAAGACCGAATAAATCCCACCGGGATAATTACCATCTTTCTCAATCATCATAATGGTTGCGGCTGCGCGGTCAGGTGCCAGGGAAGCAGGCCAGCCGTCTTCTCTTAAATCAAGGGGTTCATCTAAACTCCACTCACCACCATCCATTGGCTGGTGAAACCACATCCGGGCGCTTTTCATGGCGTCTTTTAGTGGAATTTGAGTGTCGTAATCGTGCAAACCTGCAACATTAATTCCCATTCGAGTTTGGGCGGTTGGTTCACTAAAAAAGCCAACTAAAAAAAATACAGTAGCAACTGAGAGCATTGTGAGCTTAGGAATCACTTTCATTGTAAGATGAGGTTAAAATTGAAGGATGATAATTATATTGTAATAATTATAACTCAATAAAACAATAGTTTACATATAAGTTGTTATTACCTATGTAAAATAAGTACACAACTTTGCTCAATAAGTTTTTACAAAAAAGTATCTGTAGCTATAAAATAATGATGAAAAGTTTTTTCAATTTAATATTTATGCTAAGATCAGGGGCATAGTTCAACATATATATCAGACCGAAGAAAATTTTCTTTAATCCATCCTTGACAATCCCAATCTTTTTTATTTACTTAACACCGTTAACCAAAAATCTAAAAGCGCTTCCAAAATGGAACCCGTAAATGGCAGTCTTAGAAGGTCGATTCTTGATATCAGCAGAAAAATGCTGGTTGATGAGGGTTTTAATCGGATTTCCATGCGAAAGATTGCCCAAAAGGTCGGTTGTAGTGCCACGAGCATCTATTTATACTTCAAAAACAAAGATGCTCTTTTACATTCATTGATAGAAGAAGGATTTGAAAAACTTTACGAGATTTTGTCAGCATTGAATCATCCTGACAAGTCGCCTGCACGTAAAATTGAAGACTATTGCAGGGCTTTTATTAATTTTGGATTGAACAACCCGGAATATTACGAAATAATGTTTCAACTTCACCCTAAACACATGGAGCGTTACCCGGTTGAAAAGTTTCGAAGAGCCCGTCGTAATACGAACTTATTTATGAATGCATTGCAAGAGCTGAATGACGAACGCATGAAATCACCCGAAGATGCTCGTATTTGGGCAAATGTATTTGTTGCAAATATTCACGGTGGTATCTCTTTACTGAATGCGGGCAGGGTAGATTCCCGCGTTGAACGAGAAAAGTTTATTGATACTCTTGTAGCCGGGATTCTTGCCGGATCAGGCGAGCTAAAATTATCTCATCAAACTTAAAATTTATTTTTTTAACCACAACTTAACACTGTTAACCAGAATGAGCAGTCAAAAACCAACACAAATAAAACCGTTTCGAAAAGCAGCCGTGCTTGGAGCCGGAGTGATGGGCTCGCAAATTGCGGCACATCTTGCGAATGCAGGGCTGGAAGTCTTTTTGCTTGATATTGCACCCAAAGAAGGTTCCAAAAACGATATCGTTAATAAAGCATTCGCAAAAATGCTCAAAATGAAACCATCACCCGTGGTTCATTCAAGGGTTAAGAACAGGATCAAAACAGGGAATTTTGATGAACACCTTGATTGGGTAAGTAAGTGCGATTGGGTAATTGAAGTAATAATTGAGCAGCTCGATGCCAAGAAATCGTTAATGGCAAAACTCGAAAAGCTAATTCAACCCGGCACGGTTGTATCTACCAATACAAGTGGATTGCCCGTTCATAAAATCATTGAAGATTGCTCAGATAACTTCAAAAAGCACTTTTTGGGTACGCACTTTTTCAACCCGCCTCGTTATTTGAAATTGCTTGAGTTGATCCCCACAGAATATACAGACCCGGGCATAACGAATCGTGTTGCCCACTTTGGGAGAGTTCATCTTGGCAAGGGAATAGTAACAGCAAAGGATACCCCAAACTTCATTGCAAACCGAATTGGAACTTATTCTATGATGCTAAGCATCAATGCTCTCGACGACGGCTACACCATTGAAGAGATTGATGCACTTACAGGGTTACTAACCGGCAGACCCAAGTCGGCTACATTCAGAACGGCCGATGTTGTTGGTCTCGATACGCTCATGTATGTATCAGAAAACCTGCATGCCGCTATACCGGAAGATGAGGAACGCGATACATTCAAAACACCTAAACTTCTGAAAAACCTGGTTCAATCAAAAAGACTTGGTAGTAAAACCCGTGCTGGTTTTTATAAAAAAGAGGGTGGTGAAATAAAATCAGTAAATGCAGAAACCCTGGAATATGAATCAGCCAAACCGTTGGATATTGGTAATCTCGAGTCAATTTCAGGTGTGAAACCTTTATCAAAACGCTGGAAAGCTCTGTTTGAATCAAACACAAGAGCAGGCGAGTTCATCCGAAAGCATACGGCTAAACTCTTGGCCTACTCCATGAATCGTATGCCTGAAATTTCGGATTATCCGGCTGATGTGGACCATGCCATAATGTGGGGATTTGGATGGGATATGGGACCTTTTCATATCCACGACTGGATTGGAAGCGAGAACTTTTTGAAAGAAGTTAAAGCCCTTGGACTGAATGTTCCAGCTTGGTACGATTCTATGCAAAAGGATGGAAATACTTCATTCTACAAAACAGAAGAAAATGGAGAATGGGCGTATGTACCGGGAACCGGATATAAGCAAATTGATCAACAACCCGATCAGCCATCGGTCGCTTTTTATAAAGCAACGGATGGTCGAACCGAAATTTGGAATAATGAGGAAGCCGGACTCATTGATTCGGGTGATGGTGTCCTGATTTATGAATTCCGTTCGAAATCAAATACACTGGGCGCTAAGGTTATTGCAGGATTGATGGAAGCCACCGATATACTCGAAAAGGGCGATTATCGCGGAATGGTAATTGCCAATGATGGTAAGAATTTTTCGGTTGGAGCAAATCTTGGTGAACTGGCTTATTCAGCACAAACAGGCGATTTCAAAACAATTGAGCGTGCTGTTTACAACTTCCAGATGGCAATTCAACGAATACGGTATGCTTCCAAACCGGTCGTTTGTGCTCTGCGTGGACGTGCACTTGGTGGCGGATGCGAAATAACGATGGGCGCAGATAATGTAGTTGCAGCTACGGAAACATACATTGGTTTAGTTGAACTTGGTGTTGGCCTCATTCCTGCCGGAACCGGTACCATGCATATGGCTGCTCGTGCAATGGAAAATGCTGCCACATTGCATGTGAGCCATATTCAACCTTTTATCCAAAAAGCTTTTGAGACCATTGCAATGGCTAAAGTTGCAACCAGCGCACATGAAGCCATTGAGCTTGGATATTTCAAACCTGATGCCATAGTTGTGATGAATGAAGACCGCAGAATTCATGCCGCCCGACAAGAGGTTATTCGTCTTTATGAACAAGGATATATACCGCCGGCGGTTCGAACGAAAATTCTCGTTACCGGAAAACCGGGTTATGCAGCCTTAAGTACTGCTGCCTGGAGTTTTAAAGAAGCCGGATACATTACCGAGTATGATGCCTATTTGGCAAAACGCTTTGCTCATGTATTAACAGGAGGAGATTTAAACAGCCCGGCCTATGTACACGAAGACTATCTGATTGACCTTGAAAGAGAAGTGATTGTTTCTCTTGCCGGCGAGAAGAAGACACAGGAGCGCATCCATAGCATTTTAACTACCAATAAACCTCTTAGAAACTGAGATAGGAGCAGGATAATGAATAACGCATATATTGTTAGCTGTTTAAGGACAGCAGTTGGAAAAGCAAAAAAAGGTTCCCTCAGTCAAACCCGACCCGAGGCAATGGGGGCAGAGGTGGTTAAAGCCAGTGTGGAAAAGACAGGATTAGATAAAAATCTTGTGGATGATGTACTCATTGGTTGTGCCATGCCCGAAGGTGAGCAAGGCTTGAATATGGCACGGGTTATTGCTCTTCGTGCAGGCTTACCCGACAGTGTTTCGGCTGCTACTATCAATCGTTTTTGCTCATCGGGGCTTCAAACCATTGTAATGGCATCTCAGTCTATTATGGCGGGTCATGTATCAGCTGTGGTTGCCGGTGGAGCCGAGTCCATGACATTCGTCCCTATGACCGGGTTTCATTTTTCGCCCGACCCTTACATGGTAGAGCATCGTCCTGAAGTGTATATTGGCATGGGAACAACGGCCGAAAATGTTGCACGTAAATATGGTATTTCC
>PXCK01000204.1 GCA_003566635.1 Balneolia bacterium
AGGAGGATACTTGGTCTTATACCGTTACACCTAACATTAATTTGCCTCTTTCAATTAAGTCTGATGTTACTGTTATTGGTATTACAGAGACTATAAATACAAACACCAACGATTTGTTAAACTTGAATAAGGCTTTTACTTTTTCATTGCGTTTCGAAGCTCGCAGAAATGCTTCCGGCTTTTACACTGAATACAATTTAATATTTGCTGAGGATACTCGTTCAATTCAAAATTACCCTTTACCACCAACTTTGGCGGCCTTAATAAATAACCGTTTCAATCTACCTGTTACATTGCCACCGGGCACTCCAGCTTCAGCGAGGATAAATGTGTTTGGTTCGTCTACTACGTTTGATTTAGGTTTCTTCAGTAGGGTTATTGATATCAGTGCGGGTAGTTTCGAAAATACTCGTTATTACCTTGAGCCACATGCAGCGTTACGTTTCAGCACGATATATTCGCGTATCCATTTTAATCTTGACTTGGCTGATATCCCGGTTTTAGATGTATGGCCCTCTACACTTGATTATCACCAAATGTTTCTTTTCGGATTGACAACAGGTTTTTATGCTACCGATAGTTGGTCTGCCGATTTGAAGGCAGATTTTTCGGTATCACCACTGGGGCCTGCCCGAAAGTATGCTTTCAGTTTGATGCCTACAATCTCATATAAACTCAGCAATGTTGTTTCAATAGAGGCTGGCTATCAATTACGCTATCTGGAATATGAGCAAGATCAAATTGGTCTTGTCCAGGAAATGCATGCATTACACATAGGGGCACGACTTAATCTGAATTAGATATTTTGGTATTTTATTAATTCTAAAACACGACTAAGTATACAGATAACAATTGTGTAGTACCTTGTTCAAAATTCCTATCTCCATTGGAACCATAAATTAATAAAATTGCTTTTTGCTATATAACGACTTGTATAAGCACAAACAGTTTATACAAAAACGTAGTATACTAGCATTAATTTTTTAAGAATCTTGATATCTGTATTTCAGAAACCCTGTAATGATTTTCAAATTTCTATACTTTTTGTGATAACATTTAACCTAACATATAGCTATGAAAAAAAATCATGTAACCTCATTACTAATATGTTTATTGGTCTTATTTATATCAGCCAGTAGCGATTTAATAGCTCAACAAACTGGCGTTCTCTTTACCAATGCCAATGTTTTCGACGGAGAAAACCATAACCTGCATGAGGGCACAAATGTTTTGGTTGTTGGCAATAAGATTCACACTATTACCAGCGATGAAATTGAAATTCCTGATGATGTAAATGTCACCCGCATTGATGCAGATGGTCGTACCCTTATGCCAGGGTTGATTGATGCGCATGCACATGCATCTCTTATGTCTATGCCCATGCAGGCTGCTATGATATCAGACCCTGCTTACATACATATAACGAACGCCGTTCAGGCCGAAAAAACGTTAATGAGAGGGTTTACAACTCTAAGGGACGCAAGTGGTCCGGTATTTGGACTTAAGCGCGCTATAGATGAAGGTCTTATTCCGGGTCCAAGAATATACCCAGCGGGTGCTATGATTAGTCAAACCTCAGGGCACGGTGATTTTCGCATGCCACATGAAGTACCAAGAACAGAGATGTCTCCTTTATCTCATACAGAAACTATGGGGGTTTCTGCTATTGCCGATGGTGTTGATGAAGTTACCAGAAGAGCCAGGGAGCAGCTAATGCTAGGAGCCAGCCACATTAAATTAGCCGGTGGTGGAGGGGTAGCCTCTGTTTACGATCCATTGGATGCCGTTCAGTATACATATGACGAAATTCGTGCAGCCGTTGTAGCAGCCGAAAATTGGGGTACTTATGTTATGATTCATGCATACACGCCACGTGCGGTACAAATGGCAATAAAAGCAGGAGTAAAGAGCATTGAACATGGTCAATTATTAGATGAAGAAACAGTCATCATGATGGCAGAAAACGATGTATGGTGGAGTTTACAACCCTTTTTGGATGATGAATTTGCAAATCCACAAACAGGGCCAAATCGTATTAAACAATTAATGGTTTCAACGGGTACTGAGCGTGCTTTTGAGTTAGCAAGAAAGCATAATGTAAACGTAGCTTGGGGAACTGATATGTTGTTTAATCCGGCCGGCAACATAAACCAAGGGGCTCATCTAGCCAAAATGGTAAGATGGTTTACACCTGCGGAGCTTCTGGTAATGGCTACATCAAATAATGCACAAATCTTGAAGTTATCAGGTGAGCGTAATCCATACCCTTATGATTTGGGCGTAGTTAAAGAGGGTGCCTATGCCGACTTACTGCTAGTTGATGGCAACCCACTAGAGGATATTGATTTAATCAGAGACCCAGAATCGAACTTTGTAATAATCATGAAAAACGGAAAAATTTATAAGAATACTATTCAGTAAACTCGTAATGTAGCAGTTTTTTTAGGAGGGGCCTAAATCAACTTTTATTATTGATATTTAAATTTATGCAGATATAATAATATTATGTGACGTAGAAACCTGTATTAGAATATGTTGAACAGTCTTCTAGGCGGGAGTTAAATATTCTAAAGCATAAGTAGAAAGAGCTAGTGCATTCACTGAATGAATTTTTCAGTTGTTTTAATTTTTTGTGTTTTTTAAACACAGCCCCTGCCATCACAAAAACTCAATTGCATGTCCACTACGTTGGTCTTCTGTATGGTAAGCGTGCATACCTACTAAAAATACGAATACGTTGGGGAGAAGAAATCCTACACCGTGTGTTGCAAGACCGAGTATGGCAGATGTCCAAAAAATAAGCGGATTAAGTGTCGTCTAAGTTTACAGGTTTATTTTCCACACATATTTAGAAACATTATGTTGGTATCATCAGTTAAAAAATACGATTCAATTTGTAACCCAATTTCATTTGGGGTATGTTAGTCGGACTTATTAACCAATAAAATCATTTATTTATGGC
>PXCK01000242.1 GCA_003566635.1 Balneolia bacterium
CCACCCGGTGACCAGTATAAATCATTGAGGGTGGGAGCCGAAAAATTGTTGGAAAACTGAGATCGAAGGGTAAGCCAGGAAACCGGAGTTGAAACGTTTACCCCTATTGCTCCCGATACGTTATTCCCAAAATCGGAATAGGAATCGAACCTGAGACTTGGGTACAACCGAATAAAAGAAAGTGGCACATATTCCAAAGATGCTGAGGTTGCAAACTGATTGCGATTGGATGTATCGCTGTAATTATTTGTTTTTACACTCGAGAATCCGGCCTCCGAAATGGCGGTAAAAAACAATGTTTCGTGCAATCTTGTTTGATGTTTTAATCGCGCCTGTCTTCTTTGGAGTGTGCTTTCACTATTTATTCGATTACGGGGATCGATATAATCTAAATCGTAATTTTGCAGCAGTCCCGATAGCTCGGTGAATCCAAGATTAGAGGAGTACCCGATTTGCTGATATAAATTTACGAATTGATCGGTTTGAACTGCTTGTGAGTTTGCTACGGTTACCGAACCCGGTACATGATAGTTGTGATATCCCAACCAAACCGATGTGTTAAACTGAAAATCCTGAACAGATCCCCCTGCTGAAATAAGGGCATGGCGGTTTTCCATTTGATTATTTTTTCGGGTAGCTTCTCTTTGACGAATTCGGTCGAAATAGGGGTAATTGTTAACCGCCTGACCGGAACCTAAAACAACGCCTGCATAATAGGTGTCCGTTTTAATTCCCGACCTGATTGAACTCCCAAAGTTCCCCCAAGAACCTTGATTAAACGAAATGGATGTTTGATTTCCCGGTTTTGGGGAATCTGTAAGAATAGTTCCTGCTACGCTTCCGCTTCCAAACGTGGCACTATTATTTCCTGTCACCACCCGAATATTGTCCATCATATAGGCAGGGTACAACCCAAAATCGGTTGTCCCTATCATAGAGTGATTCATCGTAAAGCCGTTCCAAACGAATTGGGTTTGTCGGGAATCAAAACCACGAACTGAAACCGAGCTGAGACCGCCACCGGTGTAGGAGCGTATGTGAGCAGAGCTGAAAGATGTAAGAATGGAAGCAAGTGATGTCTTCGATGATTTGGAAATTAAAACAGGATCAACCACCGAGGCATTTACCGGTTGAAAAAGCCAGGGAATGGCAATATGCGATGCCTCAATTACGATTTCTTCTAACTGCAAAGAATCGGCAATTTGAGCATTGGCTTGCCAAAATATAGCTGAAAATAAAAAAATGGTGCACCAAGCTTTAAGCCTGATAATCCATGGATATAATGATGTCATGGTATTAATTACTGAAACTTTTATCCCGAAAGTTTACAGCGTCGGAACAAGCGGCAGGTCTCCTGACTTCCCCGGTTTTAAACTACCTTCCCGCTCTTTTTGGGCTCAGAGCAGTGGCATATCAGTTTAAAATCACAGGCATAACGCCCGGGGTTACAGTTGCGGGAACAGTTTCGGACTTACACCGAATTCCCTTTTAATTGCTATTTAAAGCAAACCAACGTGTTCGTATTCTGATGGTGTAAATATAGAGATAGGAAATTTATAATGAAATGTTTTTTTGGGGGAAATTTGGTGGTGCGTTCAATTCGGGTGTAATCAACACTCTTTTATTTTCAATGAAGATAATAGCAATTACAAATGACTGGAAGGTTCACACTTTATGAATTGTTTGAGCTGTTTGTAAATTTCAATAACTGAAATAAGTAGTTACATAGACAAGTGAATATTCGATAGTTTACAAACTGATAAAAAACAATTTTAACAAAGTCTTCGATATCAATAGTATTAAAGTAGAGCTACAGACATTCAAGTTTTATTACTGAAGGTCAGAAAAAGTCTTCCAAGAGCTGATTAAAAGAATATAATTAATAGCATTTACCAACAAAAAATCTTGGTACATAATCCGCACTAAATGGGTTATATTAACCAACAAATAATAAAAACCGATTTTAGTTAATGAAGATTTTAGTTACCGGCGGTGCCGGATTTATTGGTTCGCATGTTGCGGATGCGCTTTTAAAACAAGGACATGAGGTCCATATTCTCGACGACCTGAGCGGTGGCTTCGAACATAATGTTGACCCCAAAGCGACCTTACATATTATGGGCGTTCAGGACAAGGATGTCCACGCACTTTGTGCAGAGCATCAGTTTGAAGTGATGTATCACCTTGCAGCACAAATGGACGTGCGTAAATCCGTAGCCGATCCCATTTTTGATGCAAATATCAATATAATCGGGTTGTTGAATCTGCTTGAAGCAGGCCGAAAAAATGGACTGAAAAAAGTCGTTTTTTCATCAACCGGCGGTGCCATTTATGGTGAGCCTATTACAGCACCTCAGGATGAAAATCACCCGAATTTGCCAATGTCGCCCTACGGTATCACAAAAATGGTATCGGAACATTATCTCCGTTTTTATGGTGATTTACACGGGTTAAAATGGGTGGCTCTGCGCTACGGAAATGTGTACGGTCCTCGGCAAAATGCACACGGAGAAGCCGGAGTGGTGGCGATTTTTGCCGAAAGGATGTTACGCGGAGATGGATGTTTTATCAATGGAGATGGTTTGCAAACCCGTGATTACGTACACGTTTCGGATGTAGTTCAGGCAAATATGCTGGCATTGAACTATGATGAGAATGATATTTTTAATGTGGGTACCGGTGTTGAGACCAACGTAGTGGAGTTATTTCGCATCATAAGAAAATATGCCGGTGCTTCTACCCCCGAGGAGCACGCTCCGGCTAAACCCGGTGAACAAATGCGCAGTGTGCTTTGTACTAAAAAGCTCCGAGAAGTTCTTGGATGGGAACAAAAACATACCATAGAAACCGGGCTTGAAAACACGGTTGAGTGGTTTAAGCAAAAAGCACTAGCATAAATGTATAGGGTTGCACTCCAAAATTTTGAAGGTCCACTCGACTTACTTCTTTTTTTCATCAAAAGAGAAGAAGTGGAAATTCAAGACATCCCTATATCAAAAATTACCGATCAGTTTATTGAATACCTGAGCTTAATGGAAGAACTCGACCTTGAGGTTGCAAGCGAGTTTATTCTCATGGCGGGTACACTCATTTCCATTAAAGCAAAAATGCTTTTGCCGCGAGATGAGTCTGAATCCGATGAAATTGACGAATCCGATCCCCGATACGAACTTATTCAAAGTCTCCTTGAATATAAGCGGTATAAGGAGATGGGGGAGGAATTTCGTAATTTTGAGACAGATGCTTCAAAATCCTATCCAAGGGGTAACTTCAAACCCGACGAAGTAACCAAGCCTCACAATGGAGAGGTGTTGAAAGACGTTACTCTTATTCACCTCATTGCTGCAATACAAGATATTTTGATGCGTAAGCCGGGTGAAGAACCTGTTCATAATGTCGAAAAATTTGAAATTTCTACCGAGGATGCCGGCAAAAATTTGCTTTACAGTTTACGTAAACATGGCAAATCTTCGTTCAGAGATTTGTGCAAAAGCATTCGCAATCGACTGGAAGTGGTCGTTACCTTTTTAGCCGTACTTGAACTTGTAAAAGAAAGCCAACTTGAACTTTTTATAAGCGATGATAATCGCTTCGATTTTTATTTGGATATACCTCGCGTAGATGCCGATTCACTAATGACAAACTAAATACCGAATCATGAAGAAACTTGTATTTTTATCAGTTATAGCCACTTTTTTAATTGCCGGGGTTTATACCGGATTATCTGAGTCGGAACCGCCTGCCGTAACAGCAAGCGATGTTGCAGCTCAAATCACCCCTGAACTCTTGTACAGCCATTTATCTATAATTGCGAGTGATTCGTTAATGGGTCGCGGTACCGGACAGCCCGGAATTGATATGGCTGCAGATTATTTAGCAAGAAAGTATGAAATAGCGGGTTTAACACCTCTTGGTGACGATGGTACGTGGTTTCAGAATTTCGATTTATTAGGAAATCGTGTTGATAGTTTTTCTTATTCGTTGCATTCAGGAACCGTTGAAGAAGCTGAGGAAATTTGGTCACAAAATGTTGGAAATGGAGATGAGTCGGAGTTTTTTGTGACATTTGGTGGTAATAACCCGGCGTCCGGTGAAATTGTTTTCATCGGGATGGGACTTGCAGGGGCTGATGGATTTGTAGATGCAGATAGTAATGCGGTAGATGTACGTGATAATTTTGTGATGATGTTCCGTGAATTACCTTCAGACGTTGAAGCAGACGACAGGCTAGCTACTCAAATGAATTCCAGACTTCAGCAGTTACTTTTCAGGAGCGGAGCAGCCGGAATTATTCTTATTGATGAGATGAATCAGGAGGAGTTTTTATTAGATGCAGCCGGAATGAATACCCTGATTGGTATTCCAACATCCATTCGTTTACCGGATGGTGGTGGACGTGGTGGATTTGCAGCAACCGTTTTAAATATAAGTCCCGATATGGCTCAAAAGGTTATAGGTGATGCCGGTTCACTTGAAGCTCTTCACGCACAATCTGCCGAGGAGTTAACGGCCTTTAATTCTTTTCATACAGGACATTCACTAACGTTTACACCCGATGGAGGAGAACGTGTACTTCCTTCCAAAAATGTATTGGCCTTTTTAGAAGGTTGTAATGAAGAGCTTAAGCATGAAGTTGTTGTGTTATCTTCTCATTACGACCACATGGGTATTGGAGCACCGGACGAAACCGGAGATATGATTTACAACGGTGCTGATGATAATGGAAGCGGAACGGTTACAACTCTCGCAATTGCAGAAGTTATGGCTCAGGCACAACGAGATGGTTTTTGTTTGGACAGAAGTTTGCTGTTCTTAAATGTAACAGCCGAAGAGCATGGCCTGCTCGGTTCACGTTATTATTCGGATAACCCTGTAATTCCAATCGAAAACACCATTGCTAATTTCAACCTTGATATGTTTGGACGTATCGATTACGAGTATGAAGATACAGACGAGGATTACATCTATATCATCGGGGCAGAAATCATATCATCAAAGTTGGATAGCCTTTTGCATGTAGCAAACCGCAATTCAGTAGATATTACACTTGATATGCGCTACAACGACTTAGATGACAGAAATCAATTTTACAGAAGAAGCGACCACTGGAACTTCGGACGTCTTGGCATCCCGTTTATCTTTTTCTTTAGTGGATTGCATGATAACTACCATCAACCATCTGATACAATAGATTTAATCCCGTTTGATTTGTTGGCTACTCGTGCTCAGTTAATTTTATCTACTCTTGTAGAAGTTGCAAACCATCCGGAGCGCCCTGAAGTTGATAATCAACTATTTATAGAACGAACGCAAATGGGGCGTTAATTAAAATTTATTATTATGCATCACGGTTACAGATACTGCTTTCCTATAAAAGTAAATGTAACTGTGATGTTCAAACTTTTCGCAATCGCATCGGTCTATTTTTTGCTGCATCAACCCGTTGATGCTCAAAGTGATTATTTCCCTCCTGAGAATAATGCAGAATGGCAGGTTGTGAGTCCTCAGGAACTTGGATGGGATTCAGAGGCTTTAGAAGACTTGGTTTTGTGGCTTGGTGAAAACGAAACCAGAGCATTTGTGATTCTGAAAGATGGAAAACTGGTAGTTGAAGAGTATTACAGAGCCTTTCAAAGAAATACTCCTTGGTATTGGGCATCTGCGGGTAAGACGGTCACAGCATTGCTAACAGGTGCTCTTGAGAATCAGGGATTGCTTGACATCCAAAATCCCACATCAGATTATCTAGGAGAAGATTGGACTTCGATGACCCGAGAGCAGGAAGAGAATATCACCGTCTGGCATCAACTTACTATGACTACCGGTATAGAGTACGATGTGACAGATACAAACTGCACCCTGCCCGAATGTTTAAGCTACAGGGAAGAACCCGGTGAGCAATGGTTTTATCATAATGCTCCTTACACCCTATTAACAAATGTACTCGAAAGCGCGGGCGAGAAAGAATTAAATGATATTGTTGATGATGTCTTCAGTATTATCCCGGGAATGCAGCTTCAGTATTTAGATGGGTTTTCATCTGAATTCAACAGGGTTGTTATAAGCAGGGCATTAGATATGGCTCGTTTTGGTCTTTTTATAAGTAGAGGGGCGCAATGGGAAAACGCGGAATCGGTTTTAAGTGAAGAATTTTACGAAGCAATGATTTCACCAAGTCAGGATTTAAATCCCTCTTATGGATATTTATGGTGGCTTAATGGACAGGAATCTTTCATCCCTCCAGGTTTTAGTTTCTCAATACAAAGATCACTTACTCCCGAAGCACCGGCCGATATGTACTCAGCTGTTGGGTTGAATGCTCAAATTTTAAGTATTGTACCATCTCAGGATCTTGTTGTTATACGAATGGGTGCTGACCCCGGTTCATTATTCGAATTTAAAAGCGAAAAGTGGGAGCGGTTGAATAACGTTCTCAATATCAATACATCTACGGAAGTTGAAAAACCTAAAAGCTTTAAACTCGAGCAAAACTATCCGAATCCGTTCAATCCGGTTACTAACATTCGTTTTAACTTGGCATCCTCGAGTTCTGTTCTTCTGGAGGTTTACGATACCACCGGCAGGCTTATATCTACTTTAATAAGTGAAACCATGCATGCCGGAAACCACACGGTTCAATTTGATGCTTCCAATTTAAACAGTGGTGTATATTTCTACAGGATTTATACGCCGGATGGAAGTATTACGCGAAAAATGGTTTTAGTGAAGTAGCTTATTTAATCCCAAAAAGCCGAACCACAAAAGTAGCTTGGCTTTTTGAGTAATAATCGTAGAAATTTAAATCGCTTCAACACGATAGAGCGCGCCATTCGATCGATCGGTCAAAATATAAACATGACCTTGAGGCGAAAGCCGGACATCGCGGATTCTTCCTAAATCTCTTGTGAAAATTTCTTCCATATGGAGTACATAGGAATCTGCCAATAATATTCTTAGGATTCGTTCAGACCTCAATCCGCCGGCCAATAGATTACCCTGCCAGTTTCCAAAATTTGGGTGGTTGATGAGTGCAAGTCCGGATGGTGCCAAAGTAGGCATAAACTCGTGGAAATGAGGAGCGATACCTTCCATCTCTCTGGCTTCAAAACCATCATAGGGACCTTCGGTTCGGTAGTCTAATCCTTGAGTAACTCTTGGCCACCCGTAATTTTTACCGGCTTCTACCCGCTGTAGTAAGTCGCCACCACGTGGGCCATGGTCGGTTGCCCAAATCTCGTTAGTTTCCGGGTCAACTACCAATCCCTGTATATTTCTGTGCCCATAGGAAAAGATTTCCGGCAAATAATTGTCATTTCCAACAAACGGATTATCACTCGGTACACTACCATCATCATTTAAACGAAGAACGGTTCCTGCATGATCACGGGTATCTTGCGCCCTTGGAGGTTCAGCACCGCGATCACCAATGGAAACAAGCATGTGGCCTTCGTTCGTCCATGCAATACGGGAACCATAATGACGACCCGGTTGAGAGAATCGGTTTTGTACAAAAATTTCTTCTACGTCAATAAGTTCGTTATCACCCAAGCGAGCACGTGAAATTGCAGTTGCGGATTGATCGTTACCATTCGGCTTTGAATAGGTTAGATAAATCCAACCATTTTGGTCATAATCGGGATGTAAGACGACATCAAGTAGTCCACCCTGACGAAAAGCCTGAATTTCAGGTAGTCCACCAATTTCACGACGTTCATCTCCATGAATGTGCAGTAATCTACCCGGCTTTTCGGTTACCAAATAGGAACCGTCCGGCAGAAAAGCAACTGTCCATGGATGCTCAAGATTCTCTGCAACTGCAGAAACCTGCACTCTTTGGTACTGGGTGCCTACTTCCATGGTAGAAAAGCTTTTACTTACATCATCATTAGTGTTTTGGGCTGACTCGGTAGGTTCGCATGCCATAAGCAACAAGCCGGAAATAACGATTGCAATAATTATCAAAAAACTGTTTAAATATTGGTTCATGACGTTAGTATTAAGGTTTCAAATAATTGGTTACACAATTAACCCGAATTATTCACGAAAGCATGAAATTTAAATCTTATACTATTAAAAATATAGTATTTAGAAAAATACCACACGCACTCAAATTTGGGTTTGGTTAGAATGCTACAAAATTTCCATGCTAGCTGCGTTGAAGTTGAAAAAGCCATGCTCAGGGTACTAAGGTACCCTTCCGCTGATTTTCCACCTTCGCCTTGCTACCAAGAAAATTTTTTGGTGAATAATCCGTGTTAAATTAACTGAATATTCGTAACTAACGTGCCTTCAATACTTTAGATAAAATCTTTTTACAAAAGTGAATAATTCGATTTGGTGAGCTAATTAGCTGTCCTCGGTTGACTCTATAGCTGCCCATTCATCATCAGTAAATAGACGGGATTTTATCACAAACCGAACACCCAAAGGAATTTCAAGTGAAAAACTGGCTCCTCTTCCTTCGGTTACATCAATAATTAACTGCGAATATTTCCAATATTGGTATTGGTCTTTGGCGATAAAAAAATCACAGTCGTAAATGGTTCCAATCTTTACATCACTTGACCCAATTATAAAGTCTCCATCCTGAAAGCACATAGGCGAGGATCCATCGCAACACCCACCGCTTTGGTGAAAAATAAGTTTACCGTACTTAGCTCGAAGCTGATCTACAATGTTTTTAGCTCTGTCTGTTATTTTAAGTTTTTCGGTATCCATAAAAAGAAATGTTGTCACCCCGTAAAGGGGCGACAACATATAATTAAGAGTTTAGAAGAAGCCTAACGCATTCTTATTGTATGAGATAAGAAGGTTTTTAGTTTGGCGATAATGACTTAGCATCATTTTGTGATTTTCTCTACCAATACCTGATTTTTTATATCCGCCAAAAGCTGCGTGAGCAGGATACAGGTGATAGCAATTTACCCAAACTCTACCGGCCTGAATTTTTCTTGGCGTAGTGTAAGCCTGATGCATATCGCGAGTAAAGACGCCCGCACCTAAGCCGTAAAGTGTATCGTTGGCAATTTCCAAAGCTTCAGCTTCATCTTTGAAGGTAGTAAGAGAGGCAACAGGACCAAAAATTTCTTCCTGGAAAATACGCATCTTGTTATGCCCTTTAAAAATCGTTGGCTCAATGTAGAAACCTTCGCTGGTTCCATTTCCCTGACTTTGCCAAGCATTTCCACCAACTAAAACTTCTGCTTTTTCCTGCTTACCAATATCAATGTAATTCATGATTTTTTCGTACTGGTCTTTTGAAGCTTGGGCGCCAATCATTGTGTCCGTATCGAGTGGATGACCGCGTTTAATTCTGTTAACTCTGTCAATTAAAGCAGCAATAAATTCTTCGGCTATATCTTCCTGAACTAAAATTCTGGATGGGCATGTACATACTTCCCCTTGATTTAAGGCAAACATGGCCGCGCCTTCCATACACTTGTCAAAAAATTCATCTTTTTTGTCCATCACACTATTGAAGAAAATATTCGGGCTTTTACCGCCAAGCTCAAGTGTAACGGGAATGAGGTTTTCTGATGCATACTGCATAATTAACCGACCGGTGGTGGTTTCGCCTGTGAATGCCACTTTAGAAATACGGGGCGATTGCGCAAGAGGCTTTCCTGCTTCCGGGCCAAATCCATTAACTACATTAAGTACGCCCGGTGGAATTAAGTCACCGATTATTTCCATAAGAACCATGATACTTACCGGTGTTTGCTCGGCCGGTTTAACAACGGTACAATTACCGGCTGCTAATGCCGGAGCTATTTTCCAGGTAGCCATCAAAATGGGGAAATTCCAGGGGATAATTTGACCAACCACACCAAGAGGCTCGGGAATTTGAACAGAAACGGTATGTGCGTCCAACTCAGCTATAGAACCTTCTTCAGCGCGGATAACACCGGCAAAATATCTGAAGTGGTCAACGGCTAAGGGCAGGTCAGCATTTAGTGTCTCTCTTACGGCTTTGCCATTATCTACAGTTTCTACCCGAGCCAGATACTCAAGATTTTCTTCTATTCTGTCGGCAATTTTATTAAGAATGATAGCTCTTTCTGTGGCCGAGGTGTTATTCCACGAAGGAGCTGCTTCGTGGGCTGCATCTAACGCAAGGTTGATATCTTTCTCATTTGAGCGTGCAACTTTTGCGAAATCTTTTCCATCAATGGGGGAATTGGCTCCGAAATACTCGCCATCTACAGGCGGTACAAACTTGCCACCAATGTAATTGTCGTATTTTTCTTTAAATGTGGGTCTATCGTGTAACATGATTATATCCTTGTTTTATGTAAATTAAAAAAGCGCTTTTTTAGGTTACATAATTGATTATATTAAAACTTACGGTATTGTATCAAAACACTTCAGTATCATATCAAACTAATCTCAAAAACCAAGTTTCCAGTAATGATTTCACGTCTCCCACTTGCAAAGACCCCAAAAAAGCTAATTGAAAACAGAAGATCTTTTGGAGGCAATGATATAGAGTTTTCCATTTATGATACTTACCAAAATGCCAAAAGCGTAGAATTACAAGCTTCCAACCCACTTTATTGTGGTATGATTACGGGTAAAAAGGTGATTCATTTTGATGGACTGAAACCTTTTGATTTTGTTCCTAACCAATCTTTGGTAGTTCCTTCACTGCAAATGATTCAAATTGATTTTCCTGTAGCAAAAGAAGACAACCCCACCCAATGTATAACGGTAGAAATAGACAGAAATAAGGTTCAGCATATTGTTGGCAGAATAAATGAGGCTCAACCACGAATGAAGGATTCGGGGACATGGGAGTATGAAGATAAAGACTATGTTCATTTTAAAAATAACAACCGCTTTAATCAAAACTTGAAACAACTGATTAAATGCTTTACGGATGCCCCACCCTATCGTGATCTATTGATTGATTTAAACGCATCTCGTCTGGTAGTTCACATGCTTCAGTCAGAAGCTCGTACCATTCTTTTGAAAGCAGTTGAAACGAACGCCCAAAACACAACCATGCAGGTTTTGTTGAACTATATCAAAAAAAATCTGCATAGACGAATAGCTATAAAAGAGTTGGAAAAAATTGCACATATGAGCAAAGCTTCTCTATTCAGACATTTTAAGAATGAAATGGGTGTGAGCCCTATTGAATATATCAACACCGAAAGAATGAAACTTGCTGCTACAATGCTTAAGCAAGGGAGTTCTGTAACGCAAACATGCTACAATACAGGGTTCAGAAGCCAGGCTCACTTCATTGAGACATTTAAAAAGCAGTATGTACAAACACCGAGCCAGTATAAGAAGAGCTTGGAATTGCAGGTATGAGTAATTATTTAATATGATGAGTGTTTCAGTAACTGATATACTGCTTTATTCTTAAACCGAAGCTTCTTTCTTAAATTAGATATCAAAAAAGCCGAACCATTATGCATGATTCGGCTTTTTTGCTAATTGAGTAATAATCAATTTCTAATCGGGAAATCAGGCCTGTCTGGCAACTCAAACCCTTCGGTTTCGAGTAATCGCAGAATTTCTTCGATTCCCCGGTTCAGCTGATCGTCGATGCCATCGAATTCACGGGCCGGATCGTTGTCTATTTCGATGTCGGGATCGACGCCGTAGCCTTCTATGATCCATTCTTCACCCTCAATGTCGAAGAGACCATATTCGGGACGATTAAGCGTGCCGCCGTCCACAAATGGCAGTGATCCACGGATGCCGATTACACCACCCCAAGAGCGCATCCCGATGAGCGGGCCGAGGTTGTGCTGACGGAATCGGAATGGGAAAATATCGCCATCGGATGCAGAATGTTCATCCAGAAGTGTGACCATCGGGCCGAGCATCATGTCTTCAGGATTTGGTCTTGGGGCTACATTACGCGGGGCGCTTACCATGGCAATTTCACGGCGCAGGCGCTCGATAATCATGGGTGAAACATTTCCGCCGCCGTTTCCACGAACATCAATAATGAGCGCTTCTTTTCGGAGCTGCGGGAAGAAGTGCTTCACAAATTCATTCAATCCGCCTGGTCCCATATCGGGGATATGAATGTAGCCCACACGGCCATCGGTGGCCTCATTTACAATTTCGATATTTCGCTGCACCCAATTGAAGTAATACAGGTCGGCTTCATCTGCAACGGGTCGCACAATCACTTCACGTGCACCACTTTCACGAGGACGATCATTCACTTCAAGAATGACAGCTTCATTTGCCAAACCAATCAAGCTTTCAAATATATTACTCATTTGATTTGTCAACATACCGTTTACTGAAATAATGTAATGCCCTTCAGGTACGCTCGCGCCAACTTCTGTAAGTGGAGAGCGGCGACCGGTTACCCAGTTTTGCCCTCTCAGAACCCGGTCGATTCGGTAAAAACCATTGTCGGCACGGCTCAGCTCGGCACCGAGCAGCCCAAGATTTACCCGGTCGGGCTGCGGCACATCACCACCGCCAACATAAGCATGGCCTACATTCAATTCGCCAATCATTTCACCGATTACATAGGTAAGATCGAGACGATGACGTGCGGCTTCAGCCATGGGACGATAAAGCTCGCGGATGTGATCCCAATCTACGCCATGCAGGTTATCGGCATAGAGAAAGTCGCGCATCTGACGCCAGCTTTCATCAAAAATTTGCAGCCACTCAGCCCGGCGATCCAGATTTACGCGCATGTTTTCGAGATTCAGATAATCGCTGATTTGTAACGGCTGAGCCGGTAAATCGATGATAGCGTAACGCCCTTGATGGAATACAATCATTTTCGAACGATCAGCCGAAATGATGTAATTGCTCACATGGCCTAATTCGGTTTCTTTCTGATCGGCAATATTGTACATGAAAAGCAAAGGACGCTGATCCCGGCTGCCGTTGCGCATGTAGTAAATGCGTCCGGC
>PXCK01000234.1 GCA_003566635.1 Balneolia bacterium
AGCAGATTTGATATCATACGTGAAAATGATGTCGGGCAAGACAAACATCCCTTATCAGGATTATTTCATTCAAGCCACAGCAGATCGCAAATCCATTTCGGAATCGGTATCGATGGCACACGGATGGTTTGTGAGGAATCAAAACGATGATGTTATTGTGTATCATGGTGGTGGAACCGGAGGATTTCGTGCTTTTGCGGGGTTCAGTGAGGTATCGGGGCGTGCAGCCGTTGTCCTGACAAACTCTGGAGCCGAAGTAGATGATATTGGGTTGCATCTTATTAATGATGCATTTGAGCTAAAAGAATTATCGGACTATATAACTCTTTCGAACGAACAGATGGAGCGCTTAACCGGAGTTTTTGAAAATGATATGCTACCCGATTTCACCATTTTTGTAGAGAATGATCGTTTACTTGGTCAATTGGAGGGACAAGGCCCATTACCATTGTTTGCTATTACAGAAACAGAGTTTGAAAATGAATCCGTAAGGGCAAGAGTGAACTTTGAACTGGAAGATGATAAAGCCACTTCATTTACTTTGTTACAAGGTGGGCAATCGTTCGTCTTTACATTAGTTGATGAAAACCGGGAAGTTACAGAGCGGGAAGTAATAGAAATGAGTTCGGAAGATTTACAAGCCTATACCGGTTCTTTCACTTGGGAGGGTGGCTTGCAACTTAATCTACGTGTTGACGACAATCAACTTATGGCACAATTAACAGCTCAGCCATTCATACCTGTTTACCCCGAAAGTGAATCTGTATTTTTTTATAAAGCAGCACCGGCCGAACTTCATTTTGAAAGAAATGAACAAGGAGTTTTTCACAGAGTTGTACTTCATCAAGCCGGGCAACAACTAATTTTTAACCGAATTGAGTGATATAATGAATTTTAAAAACGTATTAGTTCTATCTATTCTCTTAGTCATCATGTCATCGTGTGGCAGTTCAGATACAGAACAAAGCGGTGATGAAATTGACTTCTCTACCATACCGATTTTTCAACCAGAAGTAATTATTGATATTACCGAATTTGGTGATGATGAATTTTTTGGACAAATATGGAATATCTTGCCGTCCAATGAAGATTTGATATTTGTGGCAGACGGAAGCCAACAAAAGTTTTTCAAGTTTGATGTGTCCGGTAGCTACCTTGGTTACATCGGAGGTGAAGGAGATGGTCCCGGTGAATATCGGCAAATGGGGTATTCGGTCATTCTCCCACCTGATACACTTGCAGTAATGGATTGGCGTAACAATATGATCACGTTTTCTAGTCCTGTTAACGGAGTTTGGGAGCCTGTTAAATTTTTGGATACTCCACGACCTCCTATCGATTATGGTGGAGATATATTTTATTTTGGAATGTTTCACCCTTTAGAAAATGGCTATTTAGGGGTTTATCGATCAAGTTTTACACCTGTAGATACCACAACATACTCACATGAGTACTATTCATTATTTGATTTTGATTTGACTAAATTGAGCGAAGAGCCCGTACTGCCTGCGGTGTCTTATCGGGCGCTTGTAAGCAGAGCAGAAAATTCAGTAAGTATGAGATCGGTTAATATGCTGCCACGTCGATATAGATTGATTACAAGTCAAAACAATGTTGTAGATATTTGGTCGCAAAACAGCTATGCGATTATTTATTCTCTTGATGGTAGTGAAGTGAACCGATTCCAATTTCATTCCGAACGAGTCCCGTATTCAGATTCTGATAAACAAGAAATAGTTACTGAGGTAATCCCGGATCCATCTGATAGCATGTTCCGCAGAAGTGAATTCATAAATATACTGCCCGATGTGAAAAACTTCGTACATGATGCTCGTATAGATGATGAGGATAATATATGGCTTAAGGTAAATCCGTATCATGATGATGACCCCCAATGGCTCGTTTATTCCCTAACCGGTGATCTTATTGGAGCAGTTGATCATATTCCCGGACAAATTTTCAAAATCCAAAAAGGTAGAATTTTTGTGAATATGGAATCCGAAAGGGATATCCCATCACTGACTGTTTTCGGGTTTTAAAGCAGATTAAAAACCCGTTATCAGGTTTAGTAAAATCGGAAATTCGTAGAATTACGTCCTATTTACTATTTACAGTAAACAGTAAATAGGAAATAGTAATGTAAATGCCAAAACTCTATAAAATCAAAAAGCATCTACTCTCCTTAAAACTAATGAAGAGAAGATGCCAAAAATGTATGGAATTCAATGAATCTAATATCGAAGCAGGCCTAATGCCTGATGTCCACCGGGTATATTATTACGGTGGGTAGCAAACACATTTCCGCCATTCAACATGGTTTTAACGGACACCAAATCCAGTAGGTCAATCGAGTTACCATTTTCAGCAGTTTTAACTTCAAAGCTGTTTTCATCGAAGAAGCCCCTGTTTTGCTCGTTTAAAGAAACGAACAATGTCTCGATTTTACCTTGATAGGCAGCTTTGATTAAATCGTCCAATTCAGTTGATATGTTTCCATTTGAGTTGACAACATTTATAACTGCTTGCTCAAATTCTTTGTCAAAAACGCCGGATACAGCCTGCCATGCTCGACTATGAAGCTCATCAATACTAAATTGGTCCGGGTTACCATTGACTCCATCCTGAACTAAGCCATTATGATTGTTTATTTCATGATAAATGGGGTGTAAATATTCTACACCTGCCAGCACAAGAGGTACTTCGCGGTCATTAAGAAATGGGGTGAGCTGTTTATCGATTTCACGGAAAAATTGCTTTATCAGCGTTTTTTGATCTTCCTCTGCCCCTCCATGTCCGTGGAAGACAGCCGCTCTGTCTGCTCTGCCCATATTAGTACCTGTATGGAACTGCTTTGTGCTTAGAAACTCATCAATATTAAGAGCTTTAGAAAGGCTTTCGG
>PXCK01000008.1 GCA_003566635.1 Balneolia bacterium
CTCAAATTGATTTACTGGTAGTTGATGATGCTTCCCCGGATGGCACAGCCCGAATCGTAGAAAAAAATATGGATAAATATCCCGGTCGATTAAACCTCCTGGAAAGAGAAGGAAAGTTAGGACTAGGGACGGCTTATGTGGCAGGATTCAGATATTGTCTGGATAAAGAATATGATATTATCTGCGAAATGGATGCCGACTTTTCGCATGACCCTAAGGAACTGACCAAATTGGTTGCTGAGGTAGAAAGAGGAACCTGTGATGTAGCCGTTGGTTCTCGTTACCATAACGGAATTAGTATTGTTAACTGGCCTCTTTCAAGATTGATTTTATCTTACACTGCCAACCTGTATGCACGGGTTATTACCGGCTTGCCCATAAAAGACACAACGGCCGGTTTTAAAGCTTTTAATAGCGAAGTGCTGAAAAGCATCGATTTAAATCGTATTAAATCAAACGGATATGCCTTTCAAATTGAAATGCACTACCGAGCATGGGTTGCGGGTTTCAGGTTGAAAGAAATATCCATTATATTTTGGGAGCGTATGGAAGGTGTTTCCAAAATGTCAAAAAACATAATTTTTGAAGCAGTTTGGATGGTGTGGAGCCTCAAACTGCGTAACTTAATAGGAAGACTTTAGCCGAGTAGCCACAAATTTATTATTATGAATTATTTAGATTTCGAAAAACCAATAGCCGATCTCGAAAAAAAAATTGAGGAATTATCTAATATTGATATTCCCGAAAATGATGCTCTAGCCCCGGAGATTAAGCGTTTACAACAGAAAGTTGATGACCTGAGGGTATCCATTTTCAAAAATTTAACTTCATGGCAGCGTGTTCAGCTAGCACGCCATCCCGACCGACCGTACACATTAGATTACATCTACAAAATGTGCGAAAACTTCGTGGAGCTACACGGTGATCGTAAATTTGGCGACGACAACGCCATGGTTGGTGGCTTTGCTACCATCGATGGTCAATCTGTAATGGTGATAGGTCAGCAAAAAGGGCGCGATACGGCAAGCCGTAAATATCGCAATTTTGGGATGGCTAATCCGGAAGGTTACCGCAAGGCACTACGTTTGATGAAATTGGCTGAAAAATTCGACATACCCGTAATCACCCTGATTGATACACCCGGAGCTTTCCCCGGTTTAGAAGCAGAAGCAAGGGGGCAAGCCGAAGCTATTGCCGTAAACCTGCGAGAAATGGCTGTTTTAAGGGTTCCAATCATTACTATAATTATTGGTGAAGGTGCAAGTGGGGGAGCACTGGGAATCGGAATGGGAGACAGGGTTTACATGCTCGAAAACACCTGGTACTCTGTTATTGCCCCGGAATCATGCTCATCTATTTTGTGGAAAACCTGGGATTACAAAGAACAGGCAGCAGAAGCATTGAAACTTACGGCCAATCATTTATTAGAAATGAAGATAATTGATGGAATAATTAAAGAGCCACTTGGGGGTGCTCACAGAAATTATGAGGAAATAGCTGCGAATGTTAAGACACAGATATTGTCTACCATGAAGGAGCTCAAAAAACTGTCTAAGGATAAACTTGTTGATGGAAGAATTAACAAGTATTCCAGCATGGGGGTTTGGGAAACCTTAAAATAGCCCATATATGGAGCCAATTGTTACTTATGTTCACCCCTTAAGAAGCCGATATTCCGAAACAGACCAAATGGGATACGTGTATCATGGTCGATTTTTGGAATATTTTGAAGCTGCCCGAACCGAATTCATTCGTGAAGCCGGTTTCACCTATCAAAAGTTAGAAGAAACCGGGGTGATGATGCCGGTTGTATCGGTTACTATTAATTACCGTAAACCTGTTTTTTACGATGAATTAATTCACGTAATTCTTAAAATTTACCGGGAACCAACCGTAAAGCTGGAAACACATTATGAAGTTGTTTCGGCCGAAACCAAAGAGCTGAAGGCTGAAGGAAAAGTAATTTTGTGTTTTGTTGATGCAGCTAATCGGAAATTGTGTCATGCACCTGAATCATTTTTAAAAGCTGTGCGGGAGTTTCTTGATAATGGACTTTGAAAAAATTAACCAACTTGTGGAACTTGCCCTTATCGAAGATATTGGAGCAGGGGATGTTACCACTAAAGCGATTTTTAACGAAAACCACATAGCATCGGCAACATTTATAGCCAAGGAAAAAGGTATTATTGCTGGAATTGATTTGGCTGAATTCATTTTGAACAAAGTGGACGATACGGTTCAATTTGAAAAGCTATTGAATGACGGCGATTCGGTTTCCCGGGGTGATGTAATTGCGACTTGTGAAGGGAATTCAGCCTCTATTCTTACCGCAGAGCGAACAATGCTCAACTTTATGCAGCGGATGAGTGGGATTGCTACCCTTACCAACCACTTTTGTGCGGAGTTAGGAAACACAAAAGCCAAAATTCTCGATACGAGAAAAACCATGCCCGGGCATCGGTACCTGGATAAATATGCCGTAAAAACAGGAGGTGGAGAAAACCATCGTTACTGTCTGGATGATATGTTTCTGATTAAAGAAAACCATATTGCTGTGGCAGGCGGTATCACTCATGCTTTAGAAAGGTGTGATGCTTACAGAAGCCAATTATCAAACCATATAAAAATCGAGATTGAAGTAAATACATTGGATGAACTCCGGGAAGCACTTTCTACCGGTTTGTCTGATATCATTATGCTGGATAATATGCCTGTTTCTGAAATGAAAGAAGCCGTTAAAATGGCATCGGGTAAAGCACAATTAGAAGCATCCGGAAATATGACGTTAGACAGAATTTCAGCTGTAGCCCAAACGGGAGTGGACTTTATTTCAGTAGGAGAGCTGACTCACTATATTCGAGCCATGGATATCAGCCTGGATATATAGATTAAGCTGGAA
>PXCK01000176.1 GCA_003566635.1 Balneolia bacterium
CTTCAAACAACTCAAGTCGCTCTTCTTCTGTCTCCGGGTAGAATAATGCCAAATGCTCTTCTGCCCTTCCTTGTCGTTTTAAATCCACAGGCATAAGGTCAGGTCGGGCAGTCATCAAAAACCAAATAATTCTGCCTCGGTTTTTGGTATTACTCATGAATGACGCAATCGAAGCAAATACCCTGCTAGACACACCGCTATCGCCCCCCGAATTACGATCGCCAAGATAAGCATCGGCTTCATCTATCATTACGGCAACAGGTGCCATTGCATCCAACAGACTCAGAATTTTTTCCAAATTTCCTTCGGTAACTCCCTGCCATTGACTCCTGAAGTTTTTAAGCTTAACCATCGGAATCCCAACTTCTCCGGCAAAACAATTCACCAGATAAGTTTTACCTGTACCTACCGGACCGCAAACTAAATATCCCATTGGCAAAACATCTCTACGACCAATTTTTAGAGCCTCAGTTGCGCTCCTTAAATGTTCTTTTACCCGCTTGTGTCCGGCTACATCATTTAAATTTCCTGATGTTGGCACAAATTCGAGTAATCCGTAAGCTTCGGCTTCAATCAATTCCTTCTTCGTATCTGATAAGCTCGAAAATGTGAGTCGGTGTTTATTCTCGATTGAATGCGATAAAATACCTCTTAACTGAATAAACCCGAGTCCGGCGGTTTGCTGAGATAAAGCCTTCATGCTGACATCCGAAAAGGAGCTTAATTCTCTTTCTTGAAGGAAAAACTTTATGAAACGCTCTCTTGATTTTTCTTCGGGCAGATCAATTTTAATGGCAGCATTATGAGGGCTTTGAACAAGGTTACGATGTAAATCCGCAAGGTTTTCGGTTAGCAAAACCGTTGTAAAATCGGCAGAAAGAAATAGCGGATCCTGCGCCCATTTCAATAGATAAACCAAAATGGTTCGTTCCTCTGCAGAGGCAGATCCGGCATCTGAATTGGGTATGACAGTTTCGGCATAATCAATAACAATACCCAGACTCTTTTTCTGTTGAAGCCGAATACGAATATAACTATCGAGCAAGCCTAAAACTCTGCCGGGATCACGAGGAACGCCATTACGACTTCCGGCTACATCTATTGCAGCGTAAAAATCTTTTTTGGAATGTTCATCCCTGAAATGAATGCCGGCTGACCGATCGTAAAATAACACAAGGTCTCTGGAGCCGAAAAGTTCATCACTTAAGAAACTTTTGAAGCGTTTATAGTCAGCATTTTTCCCATCTTTTAATTCAACCAAATCCCGCACATTTCCGTGCAGTATAAACTGATTGATGGTTTTACTTAAATATTTTTTGGCAAATACAGTAGCCCATTTAGGGTAAGCTTGAAGCACGACAACTCCTTTATTAATCCAACATAACTAACTTTACAATCTCGATACGAGAGTTTGTTGCTTTGGTTATGATAAATTTTTTATCATTAAGAATTACTTCCTCATTAGGTAACGGAATTCTTCCAATTTGATTGATAATATACCCGGCAATGGTTTCAAAGTCATCATCTTCATCAAATAGTTGAATCTCCGGAAATTCGTCTTCAAGGTCATCAACTTCCACATTCCCGCTCAAAATGAAACTCCCATCATTTAAACGCTTCATGATCGTTTCTTCGGTATCGTACTCATCCTGGATGTCGCCCACTACTTCTTCAATCAAATCTTCAATAGTTACCAAACCGGCTGTACCGCCATACTCATCAATTACAACGGCTAATGAAACGTTCTGTCGTTTAAATTCAGAAAGCAAGGTGGTTGATTTTTGAGAGTAAGGAACATGCTTAACAGGGCGTATAATTGCATCCACCGATTTTGGGTTCTTGAATAGGTCATAAGCGAAAATCACTCCAACAATATTATCAATATTCCCATCATAAACCGGAAGTTTGGAGTAACCCGAATTTATAAAAGTATCCAAAACTTCATCTAAGGTACTGTTTTTTTCAACCGCCACAATTTCAGTACGTGGAATCATGGTTTCCTTCACGCGCTTATTGGATAATTCAAGTACGTTTGTAAGAAGCTCTGAATCATCCCGGTCAATATCGCTGTGTTCGGAATTATCTGTTCCAATTTCCCTAAAAAGCGTTTCAATATCTTCTCGACGAAAAAACTCTAACACGGTTTCTGAATCGGGCTGAAAGAATCGTACAAGCTTTTGAGAAATGGTATTTGCCGTCCAAATGAGCGGTCTGAACAACATATTCGTAAACGCCATAGGCGTTGCCATTACAGGTACAAGCCGGTCTGCATGGATTCTGAAGATACTTTTGGGAATCACTTCTCCAAAAATGAGAATAAGTATACTCGCAATAAAAGTTTGTATTATTAGAAAGGTAAAATCCGGTGGTTGAGCACCTAATCCTGCATATTGCCACAACTGCCTGATAGGCTCAGCCAGAAAAATGGTCATAAGAGTGGCGTACAATATATTGACAATATTATTGCCAATAAGCGTAGTTGAGAGAAAGGTTTCCGGATTCCGAATGAAAAAACTTAGATGCTTCGCTGTAAATGACTCTTTGCGCGACCTAAGCTCAAGCTTAAGTCTGTTGGCCGCTACAAAACCAATCTCCGAACCGGAAAATAATCCACTTATTAAAATCAAAAAAATAATGAGGGGCCACTCGGAAATCATAAGCCCCTCCAAAATGCCAAGGTTTTACTGGGAGGTTCCAATCAGAATGTATTAAGTTCCTGTGAATTCGGGTTTTCGCTTTTCGAGAAAAGCAGAAGTTCCCTCTTTAAAGTCGTTTGTTGCACACAGCGCACCAAATAATCGCGCTTCTTCTTCTAAGCCGTGCTTATTAGGTGCCGATGCATTTACGGCTTTAATGGCATAAGATAAGGCTAATGTGCCATTAGCTACAATTTTATTCAACAACTTATGCGATTTTTCAAGCGCATAGGCTTTTGTTTCATAAACGTGATTTACCAAACCCGATTTATGTGCCTCATCCATCTTTATTTGACGTCCGCTTAGAATGTATTCCATAGCCCGACCTTTGCCTACCAAGGCAGCCATTCGCTGCGTACCACCATAGCCGGGTATCAATCCTAAACTCACTTCAGGCAATCCCATAATGGCATTTTCCGTGGCAATACGCATGTGACAACTTAGCGCCAATTCCGAGCCGCCACCAAGTGCATATCCGTTAATTAGACCTATTACCGGTTTAGAAAAGTTTTCTATTTGATCAAAGACCGATTGCCCGATTTTTGAAAGTTCAACCCCGCTTTGTGTATTTAAAGTGGATAGTTCTTTGATATCAGCGCCGGCTACAAAAGCTTTTTCACCGGCTCCTGTAATTATCAGGGCTTTAATATCTTTATTGGCTTCGATTTCTACAAGCGCTTGACTTAAATCTTTGATAACCTGTGCGTTTAAAGCATTTAATTTATCAGGACGGTTGATGGTAAGCGTTGCTACATTCGAATCAATTTCAATTAATAACGTCTCGTATGTGGTCATTATACCTTTTCTTTGTTTTTTACTGAAATATCAGGCTCCGACGCTTCAGCCAGATTTTCTATTTCTACTAATGATTTTTTTAGATCTGTTATTGCGTCGTTATTAAAATGAATATCGGAATACAGAAGTTCGGTATCATCCAAATCGAGCATTAATGCATCTAATTGCTGATCCAAATCATCCATATTATTCATGGTTAATGATTTCTCGTAAATATAACGAATTGTGTCTTCAATCGTTTTTTCCTGAGATTGAGAAATGGCAAATTTCTCTTGTGCAATATCGTATTTACTTAATCTTTTTTCTAAAATGGAAATTCGTCTTTCCAACACATCTTTTAACCGAGTGCTACCTGCTTCCTCATACTCCCGGCGAGCTTGTTGAATTTCACTATTGAGTTTTTTTGCTAATGATGTATTCAAATATTGTTCATAACGATTGGTGGAATCCAAAAGCATCATATAACTGGTAAGCAAACTATCGAGGCGCGTATGAATATGCTCCAACATACCATGAGATGTATACGGAATACTGCTAAAATTTTTCTTTATCAGCTTTGTGATATGCTTTAGAATTAAAAACTTTTTCTGCGACTGTTCAGTCAAGCTGCTGAAAAGCTTTTTATCATCAAATTTACTGTTCCGCTCCTGAAACTTCTTTAGGTTGATATATTTCTGAAACCGAGCCGAGCGGGGAACCAAACCCAGATAAAGTAATTCAAGTCCAATCGTTAGTAAAAAAATCAGATTTACGATAGACCCGGATCCGGCTGCAAAGAATGCAACCATACAAGCGGACATTAAAACGGCCAGATTTAAAGGGTGTAGAAAAGCTTCTCGGGTGTAGTTTACCGGTTTATCCATTTTTTTGCTCCGATTTGGTTTTTGTTGCCGGGCCTATAGATTTTTTGACTGAATCAGGAATAAGTGCATCACTTATTAAAGAATCATCAGTTTGTTCGGTTTTAATATCCGGTTGAATAATCTCGATTTTCTTATCAACTTTCTTCATATCAGCGCGAATGGATTCGAGCATCTCTCTCGCAGATTTTTTTCTTTGGAATTCTTCCGCTTCTTCAATTTTTGAAGCCATGCCATCATCATCGCTATCCATCCATGCTTCGAAACGCGCTTCGGCTTCATACATTCGCAACTTAAGTTTATCGATATTATCTTGCATGGAATCCATCAATCCATCGGTATTCATATCGTTAAGAGCATTTGCAATTCGAGCTTTTTTCTTTTGTTGCTCTAATTTTGTGCGCATTTCTTTAATGGCGCGGTAATGCTCCTTGTATTCCTTCTTAAGTTGCTCTCTGTATTCGCGGCTGTCCATAGTAAACTTTAGGACTTGGTTTTAGTTTTACCGATTGATTTTTCACCGGAGGATTCTTCCGAATCTTCAATTGCAATTTTTGTTGGCTCATCAGATTCTACATCTGCATCTTTACCCATTTCCTTTTTAAACTGCTTCACAAGATCGGATGCGCGCATTTTTTCAGCATCAATTTCAATTTCAAGTGTTTTCGTGTCTATGCTATCGAGTGCCAATTCAATACGAGCTTCGTTACGTGCCGTTTGCTCATTCAACCGGTTTAGCATTTCGTCGTGGGTAGAGTCCAATCCGGAAACTTCAAATTTTTCGAGTGCATCTGCTATTTTAGATTGCCAGGCAGCACGCTCACTTGCTTGCAAAGCTTCACGGGCTTCACGAATTTTACGGTCTTTTTCACGCAAAAAAGCTTTTTTTACCTGTAGAGCTTTTTGGTAAGCCTCTTCTGCGAATTTTTCCTGGTCGGCAGAGGTTAGAATATTTTCCCGAACTTTTTCTAACTGAAGCGCATAGGTTTCTGCAATATCATCGCGATTTGCGTTAATGGCAGATTTTATCTTATTGATAAGATCACCCTCCTGCTTCTCCAGCTTTTGACGTTCTTTACGCATTAACATCCAGTTGGCTTTTACAGTGGCTATATTTTCATTCATTTTTGGAACCTGATCATTCATTTCCCGAATGTTCTGCTCCAAAATGAGTTTAGGGTCTTCCATACTGGATACCACCCCGCCAAACATAGACTTAATTGCTCTAACAAATCTTTTCCACATAACTATAGTATTTTCTATTTATCGTTTTAATGAGGGTACGGTTGAATAATCAAAATCCCTGAGTCCATCTTTATCAATTATGTGAGTAATCATAGGTTTGATTTCCGTTTGTTCATTGCTAATCCCGTAAGCATCTTTCAAAATTTGAACAGCTGATTCGAGATATGGCTTTTTGTTCGTAAATAAGGTCAATAAAGTTTCACCTTTTTTTATTTTGTCGCCTAGTTTCTTATGCAACATAATTCCGGCTTGCGGATCAACAGGGGCTTCTTTTTTCTTCCTGCCGGCACCAAGTTCTAATGATGCCATACCAACCAGATAGGAATCAATACTGTTTATGTAACCATCTTGCTCGGCTTTAAACTCCAAAGAAAATTCGGCTTTGGGATAGGAGTCGGGATTTTCTATCATGGAAACGTCTCCACCCTGTTCTCCTACAATTTCAATCCATTTTTGATAAGCTTTGCCCGATGCAATCATTTCTTCGGCAAGTTTCACTCCTTCATCAACACTATCGGCCTTATCGCCCAGGTAAATCATTGCACCACTTAATAAGAGAGTTACTTCGCGAACATCATCAGGCCACTTTCCTTTCATACAATCGATACATTCTACCACTTCAAACCAATTGCCAACTGCATAGCCAAGTGGTTGATCCATATTGGTTAAATAGGCAATCACTTTCTTGTCGAATTGAAGCCCGATATCCACAAGGCGCTGACCAAGCTTTTTGGATTCATTCACATCTTTAAGAAAAGCGCCCGAGCCATGCTTAACATCCAATACCAGCGCATCTATACCTTCAGCCAACTTTTTACTCATAATGCTTCCGGCGATCAACGGAATACACTCTACTGTTGATGTAACATCACGAAGGGCGTAAATACGCTTATCAGCCGGGGCGATATCTTCGGTTTGACCGATAAAAACCAGATTATGCTTTTTGATGGTAGCCTCATAAGCATCTAAATCCAGATTTACATTAAAACCCGGAATCGACTCCAACTTATCAAGTGTTCCTCCGGTATGACCTAAGCCACGACCCGAAATCATAGGTACGGGCACACCTGCTGCGGCAACGATTGGCGCCAAAATAAGCGATAGTTTATCTCCCACACCACCGGTAGAATGTTTATCAACTTTCACACCCGGAACCGACGATAAATCAACCACTATGCCCGAATGCAACATGGAATACGCCAGAGCTGACGCTTCCTCATCATTCATACCATTTAAAAACACTGCCATCAAAAAGGCACTCATTTGGTAATCGGGTAATTCATCCTTCGTGTAGGAATCAATCAGGTATTTTATTTCGTCTTTTGTAAGATAACCGCCGTCTCTCTTTTTTCGAATCAGTGATACTACATTATAATATTGTCTATCCATTAGAATTCTGCTATTTTAATCTTTACCTTTAGGAACCTTAATGAAACCTCAGGTCCATTTTTTTCGTTATCTGCACATAATAGCGTTTCTTTTAAATTATTACACATGGAATTTTTAGCATTATTAGCCATCTTTTATTTCTTTAACCTCATTTTTGGCAAGAAAAAGCCTAAAAGAGAACAACGTCGTCGTCGCCCTGAAGCAGATACCGAACAAAGGACAGGTGTTGAGGATGATTGGGACAAAACCATGAAAGAATTGGAGCGCATTTTTAGCGGTGAGCCGGAAGAAGAAATCGTTGTAGTTGACGAGCCCAAGCAAGAAGTTTTTTCACCCAGACAAGAAACGCAACCTGCTTATCAATCTCCCAATAATTCAGAATTAGAGCGCCAGCAAAAACTTGCAGGTTACGCATCTGATAAAAAACGCAAAACAATGGATAAGCTCGAAATCGATTCGTCTAATCCTATTTATGCAGATGGCATTACAAGCGTTCAAGAAAAACATTCTGAAATTGATGTGGCTGCAAGCTTATCGGAACCCACTTCTATCGTTCAGGCTATTGTTCTCAAAGAAGTTCTCGACAAACCCAAATCTATGCGCCGATAGTTTTGGTAACTGTTCTCGCTGATGCTCACCTACCCTATCTTGATTCGTTCCTTGGGGAGACGTGCAATATTATTCGATTCGAAACAGCTGAGCAAGTAACACAAAAAGCGTCCCAAGCAGACGCTCTCCTCGTTCGTACAACGCTTAAATTACGCGAATCTGCTCATTGGCTAAAATCAACACCAATTAAGTTCATTGGTAGTGCAACCGCCGGAACCGACCACCTCGACATCCCCTATCTCAATTCACTTGGAATGGTTGTGAACAATGCCCCCGGTTGTAATGCCCGTGCCGTTGCGGAGTATGTTGTTACCTGCATGTTGGAATTTGTGGATTTTGATATAGCGTCATTAAAAAAGCTGACCGTCGGTATTGCAGGATATGGACATACGGGCTCATCTGTAGCAGAAATTCTTCAAAAACTTGGTGTTTCTTTTCGGGCTTATGACCCGCCTTTAGAACAAACAAACGCCAATTTCAAATCGTGCAGCTTTTCCGATTTCTTATCCTGTGATATTCTCACGCTTCATGTGCCATTTACAACTGATAGCGAATTTTTGACTCAGCACATGCTTGGTTCACATTCTCAACCCGATGCCAAGTTGATTATCAATGCTTCACGAGGTGGCGTAATAGATGAAGATTGGCTGGTTGATTTCTTTATTGACAGGAAGAGCGGCATTGCTATGACAGATGTTTGGGTAAATGAACCGAACATCAACCTTCAATTATTGAAAAAAAGTCGTATTTCAACGCCTCATATTGCCGGTTACAGTCGTCAGGCCAAACGAAATGCAAGTTTTATGATTTGCAAAGAGCTTTGTAACTTTTTCGGAATTGATTTAATGGATGATGCAAAATTACAGATTCCTAAACTTCTGCCTCTTGAAGCAAACTCCCTGAAAGAAGCGGTAAGAAATTCTCACATTCTTTATGAACTGAACACAAAACTGCGACAAAATCCACAATCTTTTTCGAGTTTAAGAAATGATCATACCTTAAGAAATGAGTTTGGCATGTTCGAACTTGCAAATATTTCCAACGAAGATAAAAATACGGCTGTATCTTTGGGGTTTAATCTGTCAGATTAATTTTTGGAATGATTGATTTTCTCTTTAAAAAGTTCGACAAAGGTAATCACGCTTTAAAAATAATTTTAGCGTTAATTTTTTTCTATCTCGCATTGTCTGTCTCATGGGGATTGGAATCCGCCTCCCAAAAACTGGTACTTACCCGTTATGTGCTATTTTTGTATGCCGGATTTTTTGCTTTCATCATACCTCACCTTTTATTTCCCGATTCTCGCCGGTATTTGATTCAGTCATTGAACTTATCAAAACCGAATCTGGTAACCTACACCTTCCGAAAAATCCGTTCTCTAATCATCATAATGGCGGGTATTTTGGTCTTGGTAAACTTGCCCACTCAAAGTTTTGGGACAGATGAAATCATCAAATCTGTTTTTAACATAATCTATGGTTTATTAATTACAGCAGGGTTATTGATGATATCCATAACGAAGTATGCCGGCATCGGAAAGGATAGTCAGGCCTGGCAGGAAGGCGATAAAGGCGCACGCGTACTTCAATCCATGCAACAAATTGGCATGCATTCTGCCATTCCAAGCGGAAGTTATCCGTCCCTTTTTATTACAACCCTCATTACCGCCGGTGGTATGCTTCTCGTTGTTTTTGGAGCCTGGATATCAGGCGTTACCGGAATATTGTGGTTGGAAATTGCACCGGCTATATTGCTTTTTTTCTATAGTATGGGTGGATTAAAAAAATCCATACACCTATTCGACAGGTTATACTACCACACCCATTCATTTTATAGCGAGTTATTCTTAAATCCGCGTGCAATTCGGGATAATCGCGAGCCAATCAAGACGGAAGCTTTGTACTGGGTTCCCACAAGGTGGAAAACCGGCGTTTGGTTTTCCCTCCTTCAATTAGACAGAAAACATCCGCTTGGCAGAATTTTGATTGTAGGACACCTGTTAATTTGGACGCTCTTCTATGCCGGAAGCACCGACATGGTCATTTTTACTGCCCTAATTTTGTTGATTTTATCAAAGTCTGCCTTTGTATTCAGGCTAACCGACGTACGCTTCTCACCCCTTAATTTTCAGTACCGTTTGATGTCACCCACAGATTGGGTAATCGTTCGTTTTTTTGTGAATTTACGTTGGGTGCCTTTACTGATAGTGAGCTTATGGATAGTGTCGCTTTTCAGTATTAGGGTTGATTGGAGTTTTATTGGCACATGGATTCTGATTGATATCGGCATTTCAATTCTAACCGCTTTCATTGCTACATTAAGGCACGAATTTAACCTAAAAAAATATTATGCCTGATTCACTAATTGCCCGGGATTTACGCAAACAGTACAACCAAAGTACTGTAATTTTTGACAATTTGAATGTTACCTTTAAGCCCGGAACAGCAACCGGATTGATTGGAGCAAACGGCTCCGGAAAAACTACTCTATTGCGAATATTAACAACGGTTGCTTACCCAACATCGGGAAGTGTTTTATTGGGTGATTTGAACATCCATGAACATCCGCATACTTATTTATCACATCTGGGATTTGCATTCGACAGTAGCGAGCTCCCCATGTTTGCTAACACAGTTGAAGTTCTGGAAGCTATTATGAGATCACGAAACGTTTGGGATGATTCTTCAAACGAGCGAATTAATGCGCTTCTTGAAATGCTGGACTTAGATGAGCGCCGCTTTAACTTGATTGGAACCTACTCAAGCGGAATGATGCAAAAAGCGCTGATTGCTATGGCGTTAATCGCTAATCCTGACATCATATTGTTAGATGAACCCTTCCGTGCCTTAGATGAAGCAACGGTAATTCGACTCAAAGATTACTTACTCCAAAAAAAGCAAGACGGAAAAATTATCATCCTTTCATCTCACAATTCCGAACTGATTCAAGAGCTTTGCGAATCGGTTATTGAGTTTCCTTATGTGGGTTGATTTAGGTGTTGCGGCAGTATAAAGACCTTGCCCGGATTGTTCACGAATAATATATGTTTGAAGAATTTGGGATTTCAAATAAAAGATCAAAAGATTAAAGCTAAATGTTTTAAACCCGGATACATCCCCCGCATCGCATCCACACCCAAAAACCGACCGGTTTCGGGGTCGTATCCGCCAGAAGGGCGGACAGGCGCTCTCGCTTGGGCGTGGTAGAGGCCAAGGCTGCCATCTTGCCTGGCTGACTGGCGTCGGTAGGCAGGATCGAAAAAGTGGCCGGTGAATTTTTGGTCTTCGAAGGGGTTGGCTTGGTTGGTAATACAATCCGACATTTCAGTTATAAATATACCTTAATTGATGATTAAAGTGAAAGTTCGAGTTATCTATCATTTTTGAATGATTTCATTAACAAAATCATCCATTTCAAACCATTGAAAACTTCCATGTAAGTACCAACAAAATTAGTAAAACAAATATCAAGGCTTGTGCAATATAGTACTTTGTGACAAGCTTTCTACAATTGCTACATTTATTAGCCATACTTAACAGATTGAAGAAACTATATTTAAAGAAACTTTTTTTTAAATCAATCTCACTTCTATACTTAAGACAATAAAAAATTTCTATTGGTATTATAATTATATAAACCGCATTGATTGCAAATAGTACTAATACAATAAAAAAGAGCATTATTTATTAATCATTTTTTTGATAGTCTTGGGATTTCAATATGCCCGCCTATTGTAAAACCAAATGTTTTAGTTCCACCCAGCGTAAAACCGGTTTTAATTGATTGTTGGCGGATATCAATATCTAATGTACCAAATGGTAATGGGATACTAAAACCTGCTTCTTTTGGAGTGTATATACCGTCTAAATCCGGGGAATTAGTTTGCATTATCCCAACAAGTGAAGCTTTAACTTCTCGATTATCAATACTCTCTAAATTTTCAACTTTCCCAACAAAAAACTGACCGCTAACACTCATGTCATATTCCTCATTGAACTCAAACTGAATACTGGCAACAGAAATATTTCCATGAATTTTTCCCACACCTACCGTAAAAGTTTCCTCTCCTTGTATAAATGAGTTGACTATACTTTCTTTGCCCTATTGCATCAACAGTATTTTCGCTACGTCCTGTTATCCTATCGACTATACCTGAAATTACTCCACTTAATACTCGAATCCCTTCATTCCCATCCGGATCCATATAAATTACCGGGTTATTCGCTACATACAAATAAGAAGATATTCCGGGATACATCCCCCGCATCGCATCAATGCCCAGGAACCGGCCGGTTACCGGGTCGTATCCGCCAGAAGAGCGGACAGGCGCTCTCGCTTGGGCGTGGTAGAGGCCAAGGCTGCCTTCTTGCCTGCCTGACTGGCGACGGCAGGCAGACTCAAGGAAATGGCCGGTGAATTTTTGGTCGTCGAAGGGGTTGGCTTGGTTCCAGCTCCTTTCCGGCATCTGCAGCCCAAACGGGTAATAATCGTCGTAGCCTATTACTTCACCATCTTCGTCTATGGTAAAGCGTACTGAGCCGAGAGCTTGTCCGCCCACCGGCGGATGATCTTTAAGGTAGTAATAGTGTGTTTCGTCGCTGTAGTTTATGCGGCCAATAACATCGGCGCCGCGCGTTTGGTTGTGTTCTGTTTCTAGATGACTTGCCGGCATATTGACTCTTTGGGTTTCCGTATAATCTATTCAAGATGATGGTGATTTGCCAACCGCTTTAATTTTTTTTAGTTGATGTCATGATATGGAGATCGTAACACACTCGATTGGAAACTATCTAATGTTATGCTATTTGTACGGTAATGTTATCACATCTAAAAAATCAAGTAAATATAAAGCACTTCCAATAAAACAAAGAATTGAAAGCACTAAGAATCCATATATACGTATTTTGGTGTTAATTTCCGCTTTCATTTTTTTTCCCAAGCTAAAGGCCCTAACTTTTTGGAACCAAAAAATAACAGTAGAAACACAATGCCTAAAACAAAAAAATTAATTATCTCAGTTATATCATCCATTTTTTAGGTTTATCGTTAAGGTTCATTTATCCCAAATCCGTCAATAGCCCATGTTTCTAATGACGGTCATTAGAAATATTTTTTTATAACGGCATGTATTTTAATGGTTTGAAATGGTTATTTTTTCTGCCAACATCATTTTTTTCA
>PXCK01000002.1 GCA_003566635.1 Balneolia bacterium
AATAAATTGATAGCTCGTAAATCCCTATTGGAATTAACCGCAGATTAAGCAGATTAATTTACCTGAAGTGAAATAAACTCTATCAAAATCAATACGCGGAGATAGATAGAACCGGAGAATAACTTGCATATTTAATCAGGCTTAAGGAGGGTTTGTTTAGATATGGGAATAACTATAATTGGGCTCTGATTAATCAAGTAGAAGATTTAGAATTGTACGAAGAATAACATTCAGGTACTTAGGAGTAATAACCAGCCAAAATCAATCGGAGTTAAAAAACTTTTAAAAGTTGTTGAGTTTTACTATAATAAATGTATGAGTCGTATTGATAAATATATACTTATAAATAAGTGTCTGCTCTCAGCTCTCATTTTGATATGCTTTATAGTTGTGGGTTGGTCCTGTACATCATCTACATCTGATAGGGCAACTTCAACATCCGCTTACTCTGATCTTGACCAAATTTTAGAACGGGGTACCATAAAAGTTGTTACGAGTTACAGCCCCATAAGCTACTTTATTTATCATGGTCAACCGCTTGGTTATGAATACGAGTTACTTCAACACTTTTCCGAAGAATTAGGAATTGAGGTTGAATTATCTGTAGAGCGAGATTTTGACGTCATGATTGATAAGCTTAATTCCGGGGAAGTTGATATGATTGCATATTCACTAACCATTACCGGAGAACGGAGAGAACAGGTTGCATTTAGTCATCCACTAAACATTACACGGCAGGTATTGGTTCAACGCAAACCTGATAATTGGCGACAAATCCCTATACATAGAACTGAGGCAGCACTTGTTCGGAATCCGATAGATTTAGCAGGAGAAGAGGTTCATGTAAGGCGTGCATCATCCTATTTAGAGAGAATTAAAAATCTGGAGACAGAGATTGGAGAATCCATTGATATAGTTGAGACATCAGCAGGTATAACTACAGAAGAGCTTATTCGCGCAGTTGCTGAAAGGGAAATTGACTTTACTGTATCGGATGAAAATATTGCCCGTTTGAATCAAGCTTACTATCCAATACTTGATGTGGAAACACCCGTAAGCTTACCTCAGCAGACAGCATGGGCAGTTAGGCAAGAGTCAGTTGAACTTCTTGAAGCTGTAAATTCATGGCTGAAAGATTTCCAACGCGAAACAGATTATTACGTTATATATAATAAATACTTTGAAAACCGAACTGCATTTAGAAACAGAGCATCAAGCAGGTTGATGTTCTCGGCCAGTGGAAGGATATCTGTTTTTGATCCCATCATTCAACGATATGCCGAACAAGCTGGAATTGATTGGAAGCTGGTTGCATCAATTATATTCAGAGAATCACAATTTGATCCTGATGCCCAAGCATGGACAGGAGCTTATGGTTTGATGCAATTGATGCCGGCAACAGCTCGCGCACATGGTGCAAACGATGTTACTGACCCTGATGAAAATATTAAAGCAGGTGTTGCCTTCCTAACTTGGTTAAATGATTATTGGGAACAACATATTGAAGATGAAGAAGAGCGCATAAAATTTGTTTTAGCCTCTTACAATGTCGGTCATGGGCATGTACAAGATGCCCGAAGATTAGCGGAAGAATTCGGAGCCGACCCCAATCTTTGGCATGATAATACAGCCGTATATCTGGAGAAAAAATCCCAACAAAAATACTATACTCACGAGGTAGTACGCTATGGATATGCTCGCGGCTCGGAACCTGTTAACTACGTTGATGGGGTATTATATATATACAATCATTATAAAGCGGTTGGCGCCTTAAGGCAGTTAATGCAAGATGAACATCCGCTGGCTATAGACTGAGGGAATATTATTCATAGTATTGGTTTGTTTATCGGAAATCATGGTTAGGAATATTTTTCGATTAATAGAATTAATCAAACAATACATGCTTGGCGCTAGGTTTTAATCAAAATTTGTGAAAACGCTTACGCGCTAATGTTCACAGGCGGGCAGGGATAGGGCGATTTACGCACAGAATTATTGGCTTTTCTGCCGGAACACATACCGTTCGTTTTGATGCGAGTTCCTTAGCTTCGGGAATCTATATTTACAGATTAAATATAAATGGAGAAGTACAATCCAGGAAAATTATCGTCTTAAAATAGATTGTAAATTTCTCAAACTATTTGGCTAAACAAGCTGAGGATACTTGTATTTATCAGTATAATATTTTATAATGTAAGCGCTTTCAAAAAAACAAAATTCAAGCGCAATGAAAAAACTGTTACTGTCTGTTCTTTTTACTTTTTTAGTTTCCACAACTCTTTTCGCTCAGGAAAAAACCATGATTCAAGGTTTTTACTGGGATGTAACTCCGGGAGGCGTGTGGTATAATAATTTAATGCAAAATGCCGATGTTCTTGGAGGAGTTGGCTTTAACAGTATTTGGCTTCCGCCACCAAGTAAAGGTGCCGCTGGTGGTTTTGATGTAGGCTATACTCCATTCGATTACTACGATCTTGGTAATTATGACAGTAATTTTAGTTTTGCTACGCGTTACGGTACCAAAACCGAGCTTATCAATGCCATTAACAGTTTGAAAGCACAGGGTTTAAAAATTTATATGGATATAGTTCTGAACCATCGCTCTGGTGGTGAGTTGGAGCCAAATATTTACAGTGAGTGGTTTACTGATGGCGGTGGATCATTGTATAGTCCGGATGGTGAAAATACCTTTACAGCTTTTCCCTTAACTAATGGAAGTGGAAGAATTGCCTGGGATGTTGGAGAAGGTAATGAGTTTTTCTACCCAAACGCTGCAGTGAATCCATCAAATACCGGCGATTTTTATTCTGATGCCCAAATGCGCGGGTTTCACCAAATGTATATAAACAGCTTTGGTTACGGAAATGCATTACATA
>PXCK01000062.1 GCA_003566635.1 Balneolia bacterium
ACCAAAACACCTGTAACTTCAGGGACTGCTTTTGGTTTTCATATGAAAAATATCGACTCTACGTTTACCGACTTTGATTTCAGATTTTCCCATCAAAGCGAGGCCAGTGTTATCAATAATCAAAATCAGTGTTTGATTCCCTACATACATGTTGACCGAAGGGATACGGTGAAATTTGCTCTCATTGGCTTAGAGAAAGGAGCATTTCGTCTGGACACAACAAGTGTTTCAATCATCAAAATACCTAGACAGTATTCACTAAGCTATAGAAATATATTTAGCTCCAAAGAATACTTTTTCGTATCCATCGAGATTAAAGTTTTTAGAATTGATGCCTCTGGAAATGTTGAACATGTGTTGGATGCAGAAATTTACAGGTTTATCGAGAAGGAGGACAAACTGATTGCATTCAGTGCTCAAAATATTTACTTCTCTTATGATAATGGATTATCTTGGACTGAAGGCTATGGTGTTGCTGGCCATTTTAGGCAATTAAAATACATCTGGATTGACAACGAATTAGTAGCATTTAGAAACGGCCAAATTTGGAAATTATCCATTGACGAATCGGAACTTTTGGTGGATGAACTTGACAACAGCGGATTAGAACAATACAGAATTACGTCTATAAGTGCCTTTGATGGCTTTGTCTATGCAACAACCTTTGGGGGTGTTTTTTATAAACCTATTTCTGAGTTCTTCAATTAATGTCGCCGGACAATGAAATTTGGAGATAGTCGATGAGAGGGTGTTGCCCCTTCAGCCGGCACACTCACTACACCTTTCTTCCACCAATACATTAGAATGTAATGTGATCGTGCATTGCGAGTTGATCTTCAAACTCCACCAATACACATTACGTATTATCCACCATACAACTATTTTCCATACATTTACAACAAATTCACTGTCATGCGTTTTTCTAAACATGCCATTTTAGCAATCATAGCATTTTTTTTCTTTGCTAACGGGTGCCAAAAACCGCCTTGCGAAAATTATACGGAAGAGTGTGGTTGTCCACCTATGAATGCAGTACCTAAGGTAGAACTTAAAGATATTGTGTATAGTAATATGGTGCGCAAAAATCATTTGTTGGGATCCCAAAAATACGATGAAAATGATGTGATAGAGAAGAATGAGAATCTGGAAATACAATTGTACGCGAGCCGAAACAAAATAGTCTATTTATCCAAACCATCTTTTTCTCTTTTGGCTAGTGCTCATGCGTGCTCCTTTACATACACTCCTCAATCTGATCACGAATTTCGGGGAATTGCGATTACCAGCGACTCAGATTTTGACCAAGATCATCCTGCCGGTGAAAATTTAAGCGAGCTCTTTTTTTCTCCTCAGAATCTAAACAGCACCGTTGAAACATTTGCTGCAGAAAACATCAACAGGTTTTTATTTTCAGGCGATATTCAACTTCAACTCAAACCAAATCCTACCATTGATTCCGTCCACCGCTTCACCATCACCCTACACATTGATGATGAAGAATATGTGATAGAAACTCCAAAAGTGGTGTTTGAATTGTAAGTGAATGACCTACCTCCTGAAGTAATTGGTCGCTAATCTATATTAATTGCACGCTAAACTTATACATAATTTTACACATCTAAAAATCACTCAGCTTCAAATCTATAATCATCGTTTGTTTTGCACTTAGCCTGATTTAAGCAGAATGCAAACGTGAATCTCCGGTTTTGGAGAGGTCATCTCTCCATTACACAAATTGGGAAAAACACGTTTGGGGGACATGTTGACGGTGAGGTCTAGACTTCATATAAGCAACCTTTGGGCGGACTGATGGCAGTCTCTGTTTGGCCTCATCAAATATTAATTATCAGGCACCCAATTACAGCTACCTCATAAGCTTAAGCGCAAATCAAATACGGCTTAACAATAAAACCCACTGTTCTTCAATAAATATTTACCTGAGAATAAACGATTTTAATGCCATGTCCGACACCTTTTTCTTTAATGAAACAAATAGAGGATCGTACTCGCATCGTGAAACTGTATAGGCCTCAAAGAAATATAACAGCACTGCTAAAAAACCCGAAACCACGGTAAGTTGAATTCATTTTCACCGTTTTGACACAATTGAGCAAATCATGTCCAGTACCTTCTACTTTGATGCGCATTCCGACAACGATACGATACAGCTAAGAGATGGTCGATTTGATTTGAAACTCAACAACACTTATTGAATCATTTTGATACATATTCAGCACACGAATGCAGAACGTGGATTAAAAAAGGCCACTCCATAGTAGAGTATTCACACAAAATAAACGTCCTTTGGTGCGCGATGCCCGCGCCCGCGATGGAAGCGGCAGCCCACAGCCACACGGTGCCGTACAGCGGCGTGGGTGGCGGAGGCTGTGAGGAACGAGCATACCCCCGCACACCCCGACGATGTGGCACGGTGGGCTGTGGCTATAGCGGACAGCGCGATTAGGCGCCCAACAATAATGACGCTTGATTACAGAACCTAAGATGAGAACAGGGTATGACAAATGTATATGTTGTGATTTTCTTATAGTTAATAATGCCTGTAGGTGTGAAATCTTGATTACATTTGGAGTAATTGCTTTGCGTTGTCAGGTTTGTCGTTTGACTGCGTCTACCCATAGAATTCAGTTAATGTGGATTCGAAACCTAAAAAAACACACATGAAATCATTTGACGCCATCATCATTGGATCAGGACAAGCCGGCACACCGTTAGCGTTTAAGCTGGCCTCTAAGGGCATGCTTGTGGCCTTCATCGAAAAAGAACATCTTGGCGGGACATGTCTAAACGTTGGGTGCACCCCTACGAAAACGTACGTTGCAAGTGCCCGTCGGATGTGGGAAGCGAAA
>PXCK01000226.1 GCA_003566635.1 Balneolia bacterium
AGAGTTGCCAGAATTAGATGGAGACCTTGAATTTGAGGTGTTATTTGATGATGAAAGTCTGTTTATTAGTGTTTTTGATCCTTTTCCAAATGAACCACCATTTTTTACGGACACAATTGATGCAGCAACAGTAGCCGAGGATGGTGAATTCAGTTTTCAGTTCGAAGCTGAAGACCCTGATGGAGACACCATTGTATTCACCCTTACTGAAGGTGCAGATGTAGATAATGCTTCCATCACAACAGACGGGTTGTTCTCTTTCAATCCTGATTTTGGACAAGCCGGTGATTACGATTTTACGGTTCGGGCAAGTGATGGTGAATTATTTGCTGACCATGACTTTACCATAACGGTTACATTTACGAATCAGCCTCCGTTTTTTACAGCAACGATTGATGAAGCCTCGGTAGCCGAAGGTGATGATTTCAGTTTCCAATTTGAAGCCGATGACCCCGATGGAGACGATCTTGTATTCTCACTAACCGAAGGTGCAGATGTAGATAATGCATTTATGAGTGAAGGTGGTATGTTTACCTTTAATCCTGATTTTGGTCAGGCCGGTGAATACGATTTTACGGTTCGTGTAAGTGATGGCGAATTGTTCGATGAACACGATTTTACTATGATTGTTTCATTTACCAATCGCCCACCTGTGTTCGTTAGTGATCCGGTTACTGTTGCGCAGGCAAATGAAATGTACAGTTATCTGGTCGAGGCGGAAGATCCGGATGGAGACTCAATCACCCTTATAGCAGAAACGCTGCCTTCATGGCTTGCATTTACAGATAATGGCGACGGAACCGGTCTTCTTGAGGGGACGCCAATTGCGGATGATATCGGAGATCATGAAGTAGAGCTGATTGCCGATGATAGCGATTTGACTGCAGCGCAGAACTTTACAATCGAGGTGCGTGAAGAACCAAACCTACCGCCATTTTTTACGGAAACGATTGATGAAGCTACAGTAGCCGAGGGCGATGAATTCAGTTTCCTGTTTCAGGCTGAAGACCCCAATGAAGACGACCTTGTATTCTCCCTAACCGAAGGCGCAGATGTAGATAATGCTTCCATAACAACAGACGGGTTGTTCTCTTTCAATCCTGATTTTGGACAAGCCGGTGAATACGATTTTACGGTACGGGTAAGTGATGGCGAACTTTTCGATGAGCACGAGTTTACAATCACGGTTACGTTCACCAACCGACCACCTTTTTTTACGAACACAATTGATGTAGCAACAGTAGCCGAGGATGGTGAATTCAGTTTTCAGTTCGAAGCTGAAGACCCTGATGGAGACGACCTTGTATTCTCCCTCACTGAAGGTGCAGATGTAGATAATGCTTCCATTACAACAGATGGCTTGTTCGCCTTTAATCCTGATTTTGGTCAGTCGGGTGAATACGATTTCACAGTTCGGGTAAGCGATAGTGAATTATTTGCTGACCATGAGTTTACCATAACGGTTACATTTACGAATCAACCACCTGTATTCACTTCCGTACCCGGAAGTCCTACTATAACTGCAGGTGATACCTTCGAATTTCAGTTTGAGGCCGATGACCCGGATGGTGATGACCTTACATTTTCACTCACCGAAGGTGCAGATGTAGATAATGCATCTATGACTGAAAGTGGCTTGTTTACCTTCAATCCTGATTTTGGTCAGGCCGGCGAATACGATTTTACGGTTCGGGTAAGTAATGGCGAACTCTTTGCTGAGCACGAGTTTACGATAACGGTTACATTTACGAATCAACCGCCATTTTTCACAGAAACAATAGATGAAGCCACGGTAGCCGAGGATGATGAATTCAGTTTTCAGTTCGAAGCTGAAGACCCCGATGGAGACGACCTTGTATACTCCCTCACCGAAGGAGCAGATGTAGATAATGTTTCCATTACAACAGATGGCTTGTTTGCCTTTAATCCTGATTTTGGCCAGTCGGGTGAATACGATTTCACAGTTAGGGTAAGCGATGGTGAATTATTTGCTGAGCATGAGTTTACAATCATAGTAACATTCACGAACCGCCCACCGGTATTCACTTCCGTACCGGGAAGTCCTACTATAACTGCAGGTGATACCTTCGAATTTCAGTTTGAGGCCGATGACCCGGATGGTGATGACCTTACATTTTCACTGACAGAGGGTGGAGATATCAACAATGTATCTATCTCGGATACCGGGTTGTTTATTTTTACTCCTGCTGAAGAGCAGGTTGGAGTTTTTGAGTTTACAGTGACTGTATCTGATGGGGAGCTTACTGATGAATACAGCTTTACTATAACTGTACAGGAATTTTTTCACCCCTTCATTACAATTTGGAAAACGGATAACCCCGGAGTTACAAACGATAATCAGATTAGAATACCCACCGTAGGTGAGGGATACAACTTCGACGTGTATTGGGAATCTGTGGATAATGCCGAAGTTAACGGCACTATAACCAATGTAGGCAGCTCTATCTTTAGTATAACTTTTCCAGAGCCAGGGATTTATCGTGTAGAAATAACCGGAGACTTTCCGAGAATCTATTTCAATAATATAGGTGATAGAGAGAAAATTCTGTCAGTTGAGCAATGGGGAGATATTGCATGGACAAGTATGGAACGTGCATTTTATGGTGCCTCGAATTTTACATCTAACGCTGAAGATGCTCCGGACCTTTCAGGTGTAACTTCATTAAGTGAAATGTTTCGTGGTGCAACTCAATTCAATGGAGAAATAGGGCATTGGGATGTATCATCAATAATTGACATGGAATTGATGTTTTCAGGAGCGTTTCATTTCAATCAGGATATTGGCAATTGGGATGTTTCCTCAGTTATGAACATGCAATCGATGTTTTCAGCAAATTTTAGTAGTTCGTTTAACCAGGATATAGGCAGTTGGGATGTATCATCAGTAACATCCATGAGAAGTATGTTCAGAAATGCTACTGAGTTCAATCAGGATATTGGTAACTGGGACGTATCCTTAGTAACTGACATGCAAGAAATGTTTTATGGTGCAAGATCTTTCGATCAGGATATAGGCAGTTGGGATGTATCCTCTGTATCAACAATGAGAAGAATGTTTTGGAATGCCAGAGACTTTAATCATGATATAGGTAGTTGGGATGTATCGTCTGTCAATAGTATGTATGAAATGTTCATGGATGCGAAATCTTTTAACCATGATATAGGTAACTGGGATGTGTCCCTGGTAAATACAATGCGGGGGATGTTTAATCGAGCCAATTCTTTTAATCAGAATATCGGCGGTTGGAATCTATCTTCACTTGGTGCATCCTCAAATATGCTAAACATGCTAAATAATTCGGGCATGTCCATCACAAACTACGATGCCACACTCATAGGTTGGGCAGCTTTCTTTGCTTCAAATGGTGTTCCTGCTAACATGACATTGGGAGCCACAGGCCTTCAATACTGCAATAGCGCTGATGCACGTCAGTATCTGATTGATGTAGGCGGGTGGACGATTACAGGTGATTCGTTTACAGAAGACTGTACAGCTGGTTCATTCATTACAACCTGGAAAACGGATAACCCGGGGACGTCAGGCAACAACCAAATCACTATACCCACCTATCCCGATGAAACATACAATTATGATGTGTACTGGGAGCATGTGGATGATGCCGATATGAACGGCACCATTACAGGTGCTGACGGTGATCTGACCATTACCTTTCCAGAAACAGGAAACTACCGTATCGAGATTACAGGAGATTTCCCGAGAATCTATTTCAACAATACCGGCGACCGACGGAAAATCCTTTCGGTTGATCAGTGGGGGGGAATTGCATGGACAAGTATGGAAGCAGCATTCAGGGGTACATCAAATTTGACATCTGATGCGAATGATGCCCCGGATCTTTCAGGGGTTAGTACACTTAGACAGATGTTTGCAGGAGCAACTGAATTTAATGGTGATATTGGGCACTGGGATGTATCCTCTGTAACAGAACTGCACTCAATGTTTGGTAATGCTGTCAGCTTCAACCAAGACATTGGTGGATGGGATGTATCTAATGTTTCAAATATGGTAAGCATGTTTAATAATGCGACTTCTTTTAATCAGGATATCGGCGATTGGAATGTGTCATTAGTTACAGATATGAGAAGGATGTTCGACTATTCAGGTATGTCCATCACCAATTACGATGCCACACTTACCGGCTGGGCAGATTTTGTTGCCGAAAATAATGGACCACTCAATATTACGTTGGGAGCTGAAGGGCTTGAATATTGCAACAGTGCTGGTGCCAGAGCATTTCTTATAAACGAAGGTAGCTGGACGATTTTAGGAGATTCGTTTAACGAAGAATGTGCACAATTCAGGTATTATGTACATGCCGGTTGGGGGAGCGATTCAAACTCCGGAGCCGGCTGGAGCAGTCCGCTTGCTACCCTTCATGAAGCGCTTAGCCGTGCCACAGTAGGGCACACCGGAGAAATTTGGGTGGCAACAGGTACCTATTATCCAACAAACAATCAAAATGACCGTGATGCTACCTTTAGTCTGGTAAACGAAGTTGCTATTTACGGCGGGTTTGCCGGTAATGAAACCGAGTTAAGGCACAGAGACTGGGTTGCCAATCAAACCATTTTATCCGGCGATATTAACGGTAGCGGAACCCTCACCGGAAACAGCTTAAGTGTGGTGGATGCGTCCGGTACCGATGAAACGGCAGTGCTTGACGGGTTTCAAATTACCGGAGGCAATGCCGATATAACTAATACCCTCCTTATTGCTCCTACACGCTCCGGTGGCGGGATTTTTAATGAAGGTGGTTCTCCAACGCTTGCAAATCTGATTATCGAAAATAACTTTGCTGATTACGGAGGCGCTGGATTGGCGAATATTAACAGCAGCAGCCCGATCATCACGAATGTGGTATTCAGGAACAACTCAGCCCACTCCGGGGGCGGAATATTGAACTGGGAAGACAGCTCTCCACTCATTGAACGGGTAGTATTCCACGAGAATACGGCAAGAAATGCCGGTGGTGGTGGCATCAGGAACCTCTACGAAAGCCATCCTATAGTGATAAATTCACTTTTCGTTGGCAATGTAGCAGGTGTCGATGGCGCCGGTGGTATGGGTGGCGGTATGCATAACATTGCCGACAGTGAGCCGGTCATCATAAACTCGACCTTCACAGGCAATACGGCTATTGGAGGCGGTGGTGCAATAGTGCACCATACATCCGGCACCATTGATTTGACAAATATTATCCTATGGGAAAATCATTCTGATAATGGTCCATCGGAAATTCTGAATTTTGATTCCGCTCCCGTTATACTCTATAATAGCCTGATTGATGGCGCCTTTGATGGTCCCGGCTTCGACGGAGGCACTCAGGACGGCGGTGGCAATATTAGAGCCAACCCGAACTTTATGGATGCAGAGAACGGAGATTTTCGACCAACAGAATCGAGCCCAACAATAAATGCCGGTGCCGGTAGTCCGTTTATGCCCGGTGGGCCGGCAGAAGGTGTTATCACCGACTTAGCCGGTAATTCAAGATTTGTAGGGGGAAGGGTAGATATTGGACCGTATGAGCGACAAAATAGAGGAAGGTCATCTTCCGACAGAGCAACTCAGGAACGTTCCGATTTAAAGTTTGATGACGAGCGGGTGAGAATTCAATTTGCCGGAATCCCACAGGATATCGAATTCCCGGTTTTTGTTGATTATAACGATCAGCGTCCCTTAAACTCAAGAGTCAGCGATACCGATAGCCTTGTTACTATACCGGCAAGCTGGACAATAACGGAACTTGGAGGTACTTATACATCTGCAACAGTATCCTTTAAAGGTATTAGCGAGATTGCAGAAGATAACGATCCCGATGATCTGACATTATATACGCGTCCGGAAACTGAAAACGGGTTCTTTACACCGGTTGATGGCGCAATGTACGACTCCGATTTGGATGCATTTGTTGCTACAGTACCGAGCTTCAGTGAGTTCGTGCTGGGAGTTGGAACAACAGGAGTTCCGGTTTCGGTAGAAGATCCGGATTATGATTTACCGTATAGCTTCAACTTGTACCAAAACTACCCGAATCCGTTTAATCCAACAACGAATATCCAATACGACTTGCCTGAAGCAATGCATGTTCGCATAGAAGTATTCAATATTGTTGGTCAGCGCGTGGCTACATTGGTAAACACAAGCCAAAATGTAGGCAGGCACACCATCACTTTTGATGCATCACGCCTGTCAAGCGGTGGGTATATTTACCGAATCACAGCCGGGAGTTTTGTAGAAACCAGAAAAATGATGCTGATGAAGTAGTTGGTTTAAAAAGATTTACTGCTCTAATAAACCTGACAGGATTTCGAATCCTGTCAGGTTTTCTCTATATCAACGAGATACTTCGTGCATAGATATGATGGGTAGATTTTACTCATTTCTGAACAAATACTCTCCAACAATTCGGTGCACTCTGAAAGACAACGCTTTGGCTTATGCCATCTAAACTAAAAATTTGCAGCATCCCATAAAATATTTGATTTTTTGGTTCAATAATTATTGAACTTAATAAACAAAGTTTTTATATTTGAATAAAATTGTTAGAAAATGAACGATAAAAAATTAGCCTACATAGAAGAATCCGGATTGCTCTTTGAGCAATTTGGAATGACCAGAATGGCCGGACGAATTTTCGGTTATTTGGTTGTTTCGGATAAGGAGCAAGTGTCCTTCGATGAAATTAAAGAAGCATTGCAGGCCAGTAAAGGCAGTATTAGCGGGGTGACAAAGCAGCTCATTGCTGTGGGGTTCATCCAACCTATAACATTACCCGGAGATCGAAAAACATACTTCAAACTTACCGAGGCAAATCCCGGGAAAATCATAAAAGCCCGATTCTCGCTATTTGCCAAATTTTCGGAACTGACCCAAAAAGGCAAAGGGTTGAAATCTAAAGATGATGATGTCTCCGCATGGCTGGAAGAAACGTCAATGTTTTATACATGGATAATTGACGAAGTAGATAAAGTGATTGAAAAGTGGGAAAAGGAAAAGAGAAAAATTATGGGAGCACAGAAACAAAATGGAATCGATACATAATGCAAGTAGTAGCAAAGTTAACAAACTAGTGCAAGCTCTTAGAAAAATTGATTGGTTGATGAATGATTTCTTCAATCGTTTACTAAGTGACATTGAAAAATCATATAAATAACACCGTCATGAAAAAGTTTGGAATAATTGGTTTGGGATTAATTCTCTTGGGATTGGGAATCAATCAAACTGCAAGCTCGCAGGATACAGCTCAAATTCTACGCAACATGGAAGATGTAATGCGTGGGAATTCAAGCTATGCAGAAATGACCATGACAATCGTCAGACCACGATTTGAGCGCGAAATATCGTTACGTTCGTGGGCATATGGTAACGACTTTTCGTTAATTCTCATAACAGCCCCAGCTCGTGATGAAGGTACCGTATTCCTGATGCGCGAAAACGATATCTGGAATTACGACCCACGAATTGACCGAACAACACGCCTGCCATCTTCAATGATGTCCCAATCGTGGATGGGTTCAGATTTTACCAATGACGACCTGATTCGTGATTCCGACATTCTCGACGATTACGAACACAGATTGGTTCGAACCGAAGAAATAGACGGGCGCGAAGCCTATGTAATCGAACTTATTCCCAAACCGGATACACCTATTGTTTGGGGGAAAGTGAAAATGTGGGTGAGTAAAGGAGATTATTTGCAGTTACGTGTAGAGAATTACGACCAGAGAAATGAGTTGGCAAATACTATGGTACTCGACCAAATAATGGAGATGGGCGGACGCACAATTCCTACACGATTCACAGTTGAGCCGGTTGGAAGATCGAACGAAAAAACGGTGTTGGTTTATCGAAATCTTGAATTCGATATAGATATCGATCAATCCTTTTTCACACGTGCAAATATGCAACGGGTACGCCAATAATGGCAATCAATTTGAGAAATTGGAATCATGAAACTTCATTTTAAATTAGCGTGGCGAAATATCTGGAGGAATAAGAGGCGAACCCTCATAACTGTAAGTGCCATCGTTTTTGCGGTCTTTGCTGCCATCTTTCTTCAATCCGTAAACAGAGGTTCTTACGAGGTGATGATTGAGAGGATGGTTAGCTTCAATACCGGTTTTGTTCAGATTCAGGATTATCGGTATAAGGATGAATCATCTCTCGATAACAGTTTTTATTTCGATGAGGATTTTCATCAACAGATTTTATCCGTTGATTCGCGAATTACAGCAGCCGTACCCCGAATTCAAACCTTCATGTTAGCTGCAAATGATGTAGCCACAAGGGGTGCTGTTATTTTTGGGATAGAACCCGAACTCGAAAAAAACTTCAACGATATTGAAAATTATGTGATATCGGGAGAGATGATTACATCCGATGATAATCGGGTTCTCATAAGTAACGGACTGGCTAACCGCCTTCAACTTGGTGTTGCAGATACACTGGCATTAATCGGTCAGGGACGTTTCGGAATGTCGGCTTCGGGTCTGTTTGAGATTGCTGGAATTCTGGAACACCCGCTTCGTGACCTTGATAATCAATCCATTTTTATGCCGCTTCGGGAAGCCCAATATTTATTTTCTGCAGATGGATATGTGACCGGCGTTATGATTGGTCTTGATCGCGAACGAAGCACCAACAGTGTTGCACAGCAACTGAAAGAAAATCTGGGAGATGATGAACTGGTGGTTTATACCTGGCCCGAACTCATGCCGGAAATTCTCGAGTTGATGGAAATGGATCTTGCAACACCCCGATTGCTTTCTTTGGTACTTTATGTGGTGATAGGATTCGGCTTTTTCGGAACGGTACTAACTATGACAATGGAGCGTTTGCGTGAATTTGGTGTGCTTATGTCAATTGGTATGCAGAGAATAAGTCTGGCCGGAGTTGTACTGATAGAAACCATTATCATTAGTATTCTCGGGGCATTATTTGGGATGGGATTTGCATGGTTGATACTTAAACTTATTGACCCAATTCATTTGTATGGCGACGCCGAAGCAGTCGTGGTCGAAATGGGTTTTGATCCGGTGATACCCATGTCGTTTGCAGCCGACCAATTCTATACTCAGGCATTTTTTGTGTTCCTCATAGCTTTGGTTGTCTTCACATTTCCATTACTAAAAATTTTAAAGTTGAACATTCTAAAAGCAGCTCGCATGTAACGGGTTAGCCGGAAAGGAATTCACATGAAAACGATTTTTCAAATTGCATGGAGAAACATTTGGAGGAGTCCGGCAAGGAGTGGAGTGCTGTTGGCTGCTATCATAGCGGGATTATGGGCCGGTGTTTTTACCGTAGGAATTGTGAACGGGTTGATGAATCAGCGGGTGGACTATCTGATTAACAGTGAAGTTACCCACATGCAAATTCACCATCCCGAGTTTTTGGCTGAAGGATTTGTAAACCTCAACATACCTGACCACCAATCGGTTTTCACATGGCTGGAAGATGATGAAAGAGTGAAAAGTTTTTCACCCCGTATTATAACCGACGGTATGCTTCAGTCGCCTGTAAAAACATCAGGTGTTCGAATTCGGGGCATCATTCCGGAAAAAGAAATGGCTACAACCGTTTTTTACGAGAATATGACTTCCGGGGAATTTCTTGACTCAGATGTACGAAACGCCATTATTATGGGGGAGGAGCTTGCCAGCGAGCACAATATGGATATCGGGAATCGGGTAGTATTAACATTTGAAGATATAGATGGTCAGTTGGTATCGGCTTTATTTAATATTTCCGGATTTTTTCAATCGGCATCAACCGAGTATGACAGAAGAAATGTTTGGGTTCGGTCCGAAGATATCAACGCATTGATGAGCGAAGAACCTCTCTTCCATGAAATTGGTGTCATGTTTCACGAAGAAATACATTCGGCAGAAGTCGCATCAACCCTGAACGAAACATTTACAGAAATTGAAGCACAAACCTGGAGAACCTTATCGCCTGAATTAAACTTTCTGGTGGAACTTGGCGGGGTAATGGTTGTCATCCTCACTTTAATCATAATGATGGCTTTATCCTTTGGAATTCTCAACACCATGTTGATGTCGATTTTTGAGCGCATGAGAGAGCTTGGCATGCTTATTTCAATCGGAATGAGCAGAATGCGTGTTTTTTCTATGATTATGCTGGAATCGCTAATTCTAACATTTACAGGTGCATTGGCCGGCATTTTGATAGCCACAGCCCATGTTTGGTATTTCAGGGAAAGTGGTATTAATCTCGAAATGTTTGCTCAGGGTGCATCACAAATTGGCTGGGATCACCATATTTATCCGGTGCTTACAAGCACGGAATATGGCCTGGTGGTTAGCGTGGTGGTTTTGGTTGCCATGCTGTCATCGGTTTATCCATCTATAAAAGCAGTGCGTATCAACCCGCTCGAAGCTTCAAAATCCGGTTGATTAACAGAAAGGGAAATGATTATGTCTATCGTTGAAACAAAAAATATATCAAAAGTTTATAACCCGGATATAGTACCGGTCCACGCATTGCGTGATGTAAGCATAAAAATTGAGAAGGGTGAATTTACCAGTATTGTCGGGCCGTCGGGTTCGGGAAAAACGACTCTGTTAAACATGATTGGCGGATTGGATAAACCCACATCGGGTACGGTACTCATCAACGGAAAAAATATAACCGAAATGAAAGACCGTGCACTAACGGAGTTCAGGCTTCAAAACATCGGGTTTGTTTTTCAGCATTATAACTTGATTCCGGTTTTTACGGCTCACGAAAATGTGTCCTTCATTATGCTATTGCAAAATAAAAGCAAGAAGGAAATTGAAAAACGAGCGGATGAACTTTTAGATGCGGTTGGATTGGGTGAAAGAAAACACACGCGTCCGGCACAATTATCGGGTGGGCAGCAACAACGTGTTGCCGTTGCGAGGGCGCTGGCATCTGAACCGGCCTTTATTCTGGCCGATGAACCCACAGCAAACCTTGATACGAGCGCTGCCATGAATTTGCTTGATATCATGGAAAAAATGAACAAAGAGCAGGATATAACCTTTGTATTTTCCACCCATGACCAACGGGTGATTGACAGAGCACGCAGAGTAATTACAATGGTTGATGGAAAAATTCACTCCGATGAGACCCAATCATAAATACTACCTCAAGTTTTTTCCGTTGATGTTATTCTCACTGGGAATTTTTCTGATGGATGTGAATGCACAGACTTTAGATAACTTTTGGGTGAGAGGCTATGTACAAGCGACTCCTGTTCGCATATCTGCTGATTTACCCGAGCCGTTGGGGAGCCAATCATGGATGGATTATCGTCTTCAAAACCGGTTAAATATTGCCTGGTATGCAAGCGAGTCGCTAACCTTTCATGCGCAGGCACGAACCCGCTTCTTTACCGGAGATTTAGTGAGGGATTTCCCCGCTTATGCAGATGGAATCGATACCGATGACGGATTTGTGAATGCATCCTGGATGATTTTTCGGGAAGACGACTGGCTGCTACACTTCATTCCCGATCGTTTTTATGCCGAATGGGATTCAGGAGATTGGAATGTTAGGGTTGGTCGGCAGCGTGTAAATTGGGGTGTGAATATGCTGACAAACCCCAATGATATTTTCAATATCTATTCCTTATACGAGTTTGATTACCCGGAACGACCGGGCAGTGATGCAATCAGGATTCAGCGTCACATTGGGTTTGGTTCGAGGTGGGAATTAGCCGTAAGCCCTGACAGAAACGTTGAAAGAAGTATAGCAGCTTTGTTATACGGGTTTGATTACCGTGGCTACGACTTGCAGGTCTTCAGTGGCTATTACAAAGAGCGCTTAACTGCCGGTGCAGGTTGGGCAGGCGATTATCGCGGAGCAGGGATAAAGGGTGAAATAGCATTTTACACCGATTTGAATGAAGACGTTTCAAATCAGTCAACATCATTTATATCCGTCGTTTCTGTAGATTATATGTTTTCGAACGGGCTCTTTTGGGTGACCGAGTTTTTATACAATAGTGCCGGCGGACGAAGTCAATTTTCGTTATTACAAGGTGAAATCACCCCGGATAATCCGTCATTTTCCCGCTATCAATTTGCAAATCAATTTTCTTATCCCATTCATCCCCTGCTTGACGGAAATCTGGCTGTTGTTTTTTATCCGGATGAAGAGGCGGCTTTTGTGAGCCCGTCGGTATCGTGGTCAGTACTGCAAAATCTTGATATGAGTGTGCTGGCTCAATTTTTTATCAGCGGGGACGATTCCATTTTCGGCAGTGCGGGGAATGTTTATACTGCCAGTTTGAAGTATAGTTTTTAAAGTGAGTGATTGAAAATTAGGCAGGTTTTTATTTTGAGGTACTGGCAGAAAAAAATTTTGGAAACATTCAATTAGTGTATTCCTTCATCTGGCCGTTTTCTGTTTTTTTGAAATGAGATATGCGGGCAATTCAGTAGTCTCAAAAAAAGTATACTAACCCGGATTATTCACCAAAAAAATTTCTTGGTAGCAAGGCGAAGGTGAAAAATCAGCGGAAGGGTACCTTAGTACCCTGAGCAAGACTTTTTCATCTTCAACCTTGATTATGCATTAGCGTAGCAAAAAATGTTAGAAATGGCTAAAATAGCGTCAGGTTGAGCGATTTTCTATTGACTTTAAATTCACCCAAATGGTTA
>PXCK01000042.1 GCA_003566635.1 Balneolia bacterium
AAGGTATGTACGCAAGTGCCATTTTGAGTATTGCCGGTTTTGCCTGGTTAACTCATGCTATGTTCGCAGATTTTGATTTTGCAGCTGTTGGTGCATTTCCCGTTAGTACAACATGGGTAAGTCTGTTTATTTCTTCTATTGTTGGTATTGTTGTAGTTGTGACCTTGGTACTTATTACTGAATACTACACGGCTACCCGTTATTCTCCGGTTCGTAAAATTGCAAAAGCTTCAGAAACGGGAAGTGCTACAAATATCATCAGTGGTTTGGCTGTTGGTATGGAAAGTACTGTTGTACCCGTATTGATTCTTGCAGCAGCTTTATTTATCTCTTACACACTTGCAGGACTTTACGGTATTGGTATTGCAGCTGTAGCGATGTTGAGTGTAACAGGTATGATTATCGCTATGGATACTTATGGTCCTATTACCGATAATGCCGGTGGAATTGCAGAAATGAGTGAAATGCCTGAAGAAGTTCGTGAAAATACTGATGCACTTGACGCTGTTGGTAACACGACCAAAGCTGTGACCAAAGGATATGCCATCGGTTCCGCTGCTTTAGCAGCTCTTGTACTTTTTGCCGATTATGTTTTCAATCTTGAAAAATATGTGGGTGAACCTGTACAATTCCTTTTAAATGATCCATACGTTTTGATTGGTATTTTTATCGGTGCAATGTTACCGTTTATTTTTGCTGCTCTATTGATGGAGTCTGTTGGTAAAGCTGCCGGTGCTGTAATTGAGGAAGTGCGTCGTCAGTTCCGCGAAATTCCGGGCATTATGCAGGGGACTGCTAAGCCGGAATATGGTACTTGTGTTGATATAGTAACCAAAGCAGCCTTACGCGAGATGGTATTACCAGGATTGATTGCTGTATTTGCTCCGTTACTTGTTGGTTTATTACTCGGTCCTGTGGCTATGGGTGGTGTACTAATTGGAGTTATTGCATCCGGCTTGATGGTTGCCTTAATGATGTCGAACGGTGGTGGTGCATGGGATAATGCCAAGAAGTATATCGAAGATGGTAATCACGGTGGAAAAGGTAGTGAAGCTCACGCAGCTGCTGTTGTGGGTGATACTGTTGGTGATCCATACAAGGATACTGCAGGCCCATCTATCAATCCGCTTATTAAGGTAATAAACACAGTAGCATTAATCTTTGCCGGATTAATCGCTTCTGTTGGTGGAATTTTGATGTTCTAAACAATTTATACTTTCGTATTTGAAAGCCATTCTCTTGCAAAAGGGGATGGCTTTTTTTTAAGCCGCCTGAGTTCACGGTATTAATCTGGTTTCGATCTTTATTCATCGACTATTGTTATTTATTAGACATAGAGGTCACCGAGATAATCACTGAGCTACACAGAGCCTGCATGCCGCCATGACAGGTTTTATTTTGACGGTGTTTACTTACCAAATAGGAAGGAAAATAAGCCCAACAACTCTGTGCCTCTGAGTCTCCGTGGTATATCAATCATACATTCAAAAAGTCGTCAGATTGCAAAAGGACTAATCTCAAACCCGAATTATTCACGAAAGTATGAAGTTTAAATCTTATACTATTAAAAATAATGTATATAGAAAAATACCACACTCACTCAAATTTGGGTGTGGTTTAAATGCTGCAAAATTTCCATGCTAGCTGCGTTGAAGGCGAAAAAGTCATGCTCAGGGTACTCAGGTACCCTTCCGCTGATTTTCCACCTTCGTCTTGCTACCAAGAAAATTTTTTGGTGAATAATTCGGGCTAAATTAATTCTTCCAGACACTCTAAAATTATATCAGGTGTAACGCCGCCATGAGAATCATGCCAAAATACTTGCCCCTTGTGCAAGATGATGCATTGGGGTGATTGATGAACTACATTTGTGGCTTTTGCGAAGTATTGGGACAATTCACGGTCTTTTACAACATCAATAAAGTGGATATCGGCAGAGTTTTTAATTAACTCAAGTTGCGGCAGAAGTCTGTTTAGGGTCGAAATAGACACCATACAACGGAAACTATGTTTGAATACCAACTGAGGCCGTGCATGGTTGTTTAAAATGTCATCTATATCCGAAAATTCAGACGGATGATTCCATATACTTGATTCATTATTTTTACTTTTATCACTTTTTAAAAAATCAAACAATCCCATAATTGACGTTATTAGTCGGCTTTAAGTTTGGATACATATTTAATGGAATCCTGAACTAAATGTTCCAAGCCCGCCTGATTGTTTTCAATCACCAAAGAAAAAACACGGATTGCGTCATCCCGTTGGTTTGTACTTTCAAGAGCTTTGGCATGATAAAATTGGAAAATACTGTTGTCCGGATAAAGCTCTACGAGTTGAGAGGATGTTCGAAGGGCGTTGTCAAATTCCTCATCTCTCAGATAGAAATAGGTGAGAATCATAAGAGCATCAATTTTTACGTAACTATCGGCAGTTGCTGCTTCTTCAAGTTCCTGAATACCTGTTTCTCTATCACCCGAAATGCCGGCAAAAGATGTTGCCCAGCGAATTTCACTAGGAATTGATCCCATCATATAGTTGAAAACACCACGCCCCATTTTAGCATTAGGGTCATCGCTGTCTAAGGACAAAAGCTGACGTGTGTATTGAAAACCTGTCATTCCGCTTCGAATAGCAACACGATACTCTCTTTCGCTGGCTGCAACAAGACTTCTGTACCCATGAAGCCCACTAAGTAAGAGAACGGTGGAGGTATCTCGTGAGGAGGCTCTGAGTCTTTTCTCTCCAAGGTTTATGGCAATTTCAGACCTGTCTAAAAACTCACGTGCATCTTCTGATCTGTTTCCACCAAAAAAGTATTTCCAAAATGGTATCATAGAATCAAAAAAGAAAACAGATGGATCATCAGGCGTTTCTTCCTTCAAAAGATCCAGGTACGATTGTGCACTATCCCAATCTGCATTATAAAATGCATTTAGAGCACTATCCAATGTTGGTGTTACAGATGATGAAGACATAGGAGTATCGCTATCGTAACTGCTGGAGATTACTACTTGAAAAGATGATAAAGACATGGCTATAAAAGCCACTATAAATAATTTCATAAAAAATTAACTAATGCTTAGTCGTCGTAGTTACCTGCTACTATTTTACCTTCGGAGCTTGCAACAGCCACCGAAACGGCTGCATCACCCGTAATATTAACGGCAGTACGGCACATATCTAATATTCGGTCTACACCTAATATTAAAGCAATACCTTCAACAGGTACATTTACAGAATTCAATACAATAACGAGCATAATAATTCCAGCTCCGGGTACGCCAGCCGCTCCAATTGAGGCAAGCGTTGCCGTTAGAATAATTGTTAACTGCTCTGCTAAGCTTAAATCCATCCCAACTGCCTGCGCAATAAAAACTGCTGCAACAGCTTGATATAAACTCGTTCCATCCATATTTATTGTGGCACCAACCGGTAATACAAAACTTGCAACTTCTTCGTGCACACCAAGATTGCGCTCAACTCTTTCCATAGTTACCGGCAAGGTTGCCGCACTGGAGCTTGTACTAAAACCAAGTAACATGGCCGGACGAATTCCCCGGAAAAAATCTTTAAGCGACATGTTACTGAAAATCTTAAAAAGAACTGTGTAAACTAAAAACAGGTGTACTATTAAACCTAAGATAACTGCAATAGAATACCATCCCAGCGCAAACAATAAATCAATGGCACGGGCTAAATCATCTCCGGCTAAATCGATGATTACTGCTGCAAGTAATGCAAATACACCATAAGGAGCCAAAAGCATAATGTAATCTACAATTTTAATGATGACATCATTAAAGGCATCAAAAAAACTTACAAGTTGCTCCCCTTTTTTCTGATTAATCTGAATGATTCCAATTCCCAAAAGTAAAGCTATGAATACAACTTGTAACATATTGGCATTACTCGTCATAGCATTAATAGCATTTTGAGGCACTATATCCACAATAGGTTGTAACCGACCACGATCAAGGGCATCCTCCACATTTGATCTTCGGTCATCTACATTTTCCTGATAACTAAGCAGCAGTTCATCTCTTGTTTCCTCCGGTAGAGCATTACCAGGCTGTATTAAATTTACAGATACAAGCCCAATGGTAATAGCACACATTGTAGTTACAAAATATATCCCAAGCGTTTTTCCACCCATTCTGGAAAGCTTGGTGATATCATTTAACTTAGCAACACCAACAACCAGAGAGGCCAAGACCAGCGGTATGGCAATGAGCTGAAGCATGTTTACAAAAATGGTTCCGAAAGGACGTATGAACTCTGATGTGAAAGCATTTAAACCGGCTTGGGTTGAGAATAACCCCCATAGAAGCCCTAAAATTAAACCGATAATAATTTGCCAGTGTAGCTTTTTATACCAAGGCATATAAAAGTATATTATAAAGTAACAGACTGATTACGGCACCAAAACCTGTTGCCAGCCAGTTTACTATATTGTTATTGATTGTTAGTGATAGTTTGTGTTCGTCGGCATTTTCAACCTGAAGTAACGCCCCAAAATAGGAATCTGCCATACAACCTAAAAACCCTGAAATAAAAATTGTTGTTGCGGCTAAAAAAACGAAGGGTTGATCAAACCAAAAAAAGAGTAAAGCAATACTTGCAGATCCGGCTAAAGCGGCAAAAGTACCGGTTAAAGTAACTCCACCGTCTGTACCTGCAGGAACAGATTTAAAATTAGTTATTAGCTTGGCCTTTGAACTGATGGATGAGCCAATAATAGTTGCCCAAGTATCTGCTGTGGCAACAGCCATTGCACTAGCAGCAGCCACTCCGAAAGCCCACACATCAGTTGTATAAAAAAGACTAACAAAAATGCAGAACCAAAAAGAATTGGCCCAAACCTGAGAACCAGACCGCCTTTCAGCCAGCTTAAGGGTTAGGTTAGCAATATTTCGCTGGGCTAACTTGCCTAATATGTTTGAACTTAAAAAAAAGAAAAGTAGGTAAGCTAAATACTCTAATCCTCCAAATCCGAGACTTAAAGTACCTACAACTGTGGCTGATTTTAACCCATCTAAGCTAAGCCAGCGGAGCAGAAAGGATATGTAACTAAAAGCTAAAGAGAGTATGAGCGCCAGGAAGATGAACAGCTTATCAAAAGGGCCTGCAATTAATACAAAAATAATTACCAGTAGAAAATAAAATCCGTAATTAAGCAGGCGGACATTCATTCTATGGTTTAGTTTTCAGTAGGTGTTTTCTGTTCCTGATCTTGTTTAGGTGCTAAAATTCCATAACCAAATGTTAAGAAGCCCGCAAAGAGCAGCCAAGGGGATACATAAAGGGATAAAAAACCATTGATCTGATTCTCTAAAGCCATGAGTGAAAATCCAACTACAATCAATAAAAAACCCAAAGCCATATATTTATAATTAACAAATTCAAATATGGGCTGTTGCTCTTGTGTTTTTAATCTTGAACGACTTCTTCTGTCCGTTTTTTTCATGATTGAGGGAGTTTAGGTCAAAAATTTTGATTTGTAAATATAGGGATTTAATATTTAAATCGAATGGGTGAGGAGGATTTTAGAAATGCATTTAAAGTTCTTCATTGTATCAGTACTTTTGCTTATTCAGAAAGCAACTTACAAGTCGAATCAAAATATTTGGAAATTTAAAAATTAACCACAGTTGCCGAAAACTTGACATGTTCCTTAGCAATACCTTAAAATTTAAAATCTTTTTTAGGTGATTAACGTCGCACAAGTTATTATTTATCATGAGGCAATCAAAAAAGCGCTTCCAGTTAGGCACCGGATTATTGATATCAATCATGAATATTTGATTTGTTTTCTTTAAATTACTCGACAATTTATAATTAATAGATCGTCTGGAATTGAAGAGATAGCGGTATTAAAGGATTTACATTTCGTTCGTTCAATCGCCAATTAGTTGCAGGTTGAAGACATCAAAAGTAGAATGAATATTAAGTAAGTGTTAAATGTTCTCGAGTCTTTTGATTGAGGAGTTTTATCCCCCTATCTTTAGAATATCCTACATCGAAATTTTAAAGTTAATCAATGAAGCAATCGTTACAGAGCCTCGTTAAGGTTTTAGTCGTTTTTTTTCTATCCGGATTTATACATGAGTCGGTTAATGCTCAGCAGGTTTTTGATCGCAGAGCAGTTGAAGTTAGTAATTTGGGGATTTCCTATACAAATGTTGGCACTATTGGACGTCCCAATGTGCGTAACCAACCAATTGGACTACCAAGTATGGAATTCCCAAGGGGTTCGGGTACAGAACATTTGTTTGAGGCAGGTATTTGGCTTGGAGCTTTAGTAGACGGGCAGATAAGAGTTTCTACATCTTCTGTTACTAATCCATCGGGATATTCTCAGGGTGCTGCCGGTTTTGAATTTACCAACGACGGTACATTAATTATTGAAAGGTCATCATTACAAGATTCACCTGTATTTAATCCGGCTGCAGTTAGTCATCAGGATTTAATTGCTGAATTTTCTGATAGGAGAACTTCAATCGGGCAGCAGCCTATTTCCGGCCACGAAAATCCACTCTTTGCTGATATAAGAATGGAAAGCTATAACTGGAATTTCGGATTTGCTGAAGGGGTGTCCATTGTACGATACGACATTACTAATAATGGTAATGATAATTGGACCGACTTTTATTTTGGACTGTACTCTGACATGGTTGTTCGAAACATAAATACGACTACCGAAACAGGTTCTGGATTCTTTAACAAGGGTGGTACAGGCTTTATTGACTCCTTATCTGCACTATACGTATTCGATAGAGGCTCAAGTGATTTTCCAAGAATTAATACATACGCTGCATCCGTTATTTTAGGCTCCGAGTACCGTGGAGTAGAGTTTCACCCGCGTAGAGCAGAAGAAGTAGAAGCTGCAGGCCTGTCTGTGCCGAATGTATCGCCATCTTATTGGTTATTTGGTGCCGGAACGGGGGAATTTACACGACCTACTGATGACCTTGAGCGTTATAACCGCTTGGCAGAACAGTGGCCATTAGAAGCTAACAGAGAAAGGTTAAGAAACGATGGCTTTAACGCAAATGGTAACTTTATACAGCTTAACAAAATTGGACCATTTCCTGAAGTTGCTGTTGGAGAGACAATCTCGATTTATATTTCTTTTGTTTCGGCATTAATGCCGCCTGAATTTCAGAACTTAATTCCTGCACAAGTACCGAATGTAAATAACTTGGATAATGACGAGTCGCGGGTTAATCTTCTTGCAAATATAGACTGGGCATTCCGTTTATTTGACGGGCAAGAAGCTGAGGATGGTACACGTACTCGTTTCCTTGTTCCTGAGCCACCTGAAGTTCCTCGTATGCGTGTAGAACTTGATGCTGGTGTAGCTAGTATTTATTGGGACAATAGAGCAGAATTTTCAGTAGATCCGGTAACAGGTGAAGAAGATTTTGCAGGTTACAGAATTTATAAATCACAATTAGGAGATGATTTAAGAGGTACCATAAGTGTTCAGCCTCAAATGATTAGAGAGTATGATTTACCTGAATCCGGTGTTGGTTTCGGAACAGGTTTTGATGAGATTCGGCTACCCGAGCCTGTTACATTCCCCGGTGATCCTGTAGAATACCATTACCGTTACGACATTGAAGGCCTTCTTAGTGGTTGGCAATACCTTGTAGCTGTTACTTCTTTCGATGAAGGCGATGAACGAACAGACCCCCTGGAAACAAGTGTAAATGCTAACGCAGTACGTATTTTTCCGGGAACTCAACCAAACCCTAATTTTTCAAGTGGTGATGAAGAATTTAAAGTGGGAGTCTATCCAAACCCATACAGAGTAGGAGCCGCCTGGGATGGTGGTACTGCTTTATCTCGTAAAATTATGTTTTATAATCTGCCACAGCGTGCCGAGGTTCGGGTCTATACGCTGGCAGGTGATATTGTTGCAACCTTAAACCACGATGCTGATACTTATGTTGGCGACACGCGCTGGTTTAGGGAACTTGGTGGCAGTGCTGCAAACAGAGTTATGCCGGGTGGGGAGCATGCCTGGGATTTACTTTCAGCAGCAAATCAAAACCTGGCAACCGGACTTTACTTATATACGGTAAAGGATAAAGACTCCGGCCATATCCAACGTGGCAGGTTTGCAATAATCCGATAGATTCTTTCTTAAAAATCCAAACAAACAAATACATATAATGAAAAAACTTATACTATTAATAACAACACTTTTGGTTGCATCTTTTTTTGCAGCTGATTTGTTAAAAGCGCAAGATGGGCCATTGCCTGTTTTAGTTCGTGATTTACACACATATGATGTCCCGCTTACTGAAATGCCGGATATTCCTAACCACCCTTTAGCAGGCGTGGAGGTTACTTTTGATGCCGTTGTAGTCGCATATCCACGAAATTCTGGACTTGCTTCTCTCGTTGAAGGTGTTCCCGGTCGTATCCACCTTTTTGTTACTGATGTAAACGCAGTTGAACAAGGTAGAGAAGGAATGACCATTCAATTTGTAGTTGATGGTGAACAAAGAACACAGCTTGAAGCACTTACCCGCGGCGACGTAATTCGAGTTATTGGTGACTTGAGGTACTTTAGTGCTACTACAGCTGCTGCAGCTCAATTTAATGCTACTGATGTTGAGCAAATTGGTAACGTATTTATTGATGAAGAATACGAACCTCTTGTTGAGTTACTAACTCCAAGAACCATCCAGTTGACTGATATTAACCAGCCTGCTCCAGATTCTCCGGGACAGCATACCTGGATCTCAGAAAACTATTCTAACTACATACACAGCTATGTAAGAATAGAAGGTCTGGAAGTAATTGAAAGCTTAGAAGCTCCTAATGGACGTCCTTGGTACATATTATCAGATGGTACAACTATCCTTATTTCTAATGATACTTCTCTACGTTACAGAAACGATAGGGGGGCTTATGCTGAGGATTTAGGGTATAACTATCGTCGTTTAGCCGAAGATCTCGACGGCCCGTTTACTCCGCCACCTCCAGGTGCTGTTGTTGATATTCAAGGTTTTGTTTTAACAAATACTTTTAACCCAGGTTCTGGTTTTGATGTTTCTGTTCAACAATCTACTCTTAAAATTGCTCCATGGGATGATGGAATCGTATGGGTAGAAGGTGGTGACAACCCTGACAATAGATTAGAACCGGAAGGTTGGCCAAATGATTTAGTTGTTTTAGGTTTTGCCGCTCTACTTGATAATTTTTCTGCAACACCGGACGAAGTATTCGCAGGCGATGCAGTAACCCTATCTGTTGATGCGATTCTGCCTGAAGAAGATTACACCTTTGATGGTGCTTTTATTAATTACAGTGTTGATGGTGGTGAAACACAAACAGTTGAAATGTCACAGAGTGGAAACTCATTCAGCGGTACAATTCCCGGACAAGATGCCTTTAACATTGTAGAATATGAGGTTGAGGTTTTCACACTTACACCTGAAGATGTTCGTACACGTGCAAGCCAATCAGGTTCATATGCTGTATTTAGCAGTGATACCGCATTCCCTCCGGTGTTTTCACCAGCACCAGGTACTTTTGGAACACCTCAAAGTGTAACATTATCAACACCACAAGAGGGTGGTACTATTTATTACACAATAAATGGAGGTGACCCAACTGAAGAGTCAACCGAGTATACTGCTCCAATTAACGTTGGTGTACCGGGTGCAACTATTCGTGCAATAACAGTTGCTGATGGACTTGCTAATAGTGAAGTGGTTGTAGCTGAATATATTATTGAGTTTGATGCAGTTGAAATTGATAATCTTCAGGAACTTAGAACAAGTCCACAGGGCAGTACGTTTTATCAGTACACGGGTGAAGCTGTGGTTACCTACACTAGATCGAATAGAAATCAAAAATATTTGATGGATGATACAGGTGGTCTTTTAATTGATGATCCCGGAATTGGTGGTGCTGGTAATCCCGGTGTAATCACTACAGAATATGTTAGAGGCGATGTTATGACCGGTTTGGCTGGTACTTTAGGTAGTTTTTCAGGAACTATCCAGTATTCACCCATTGCGGATCCGGGTGCACCGGTTCGTTCAGGGGAAGATATTATTCCTGTTGAAGTAACACTTGCAGATCTTGATCTTGCAATTCATGAGGCATCTCTCGTATATATTGAAAATGTAACTATTGTAGACAACCTTGGAGATTCAGGGTTTACAGGAAACAGAAGTTATTTGGTTTCTGATCCTTCCCTCGAAGATGGCGAAACAGTAATTTGGAGAACAGCTTTTGGTGAAGCAGACTATATTGGACTTGATTTTCCTACCGAACCTGTAAACCTTACAGCAATCGTAACAAGATTTAATGATGTATTGCAAATAACTCCACGTTTTGTGGGAGATATTGAGTTATCTAGTAACACTGATCGTGATGAATTACCTGTTGAATTTAATTTGTCACAAAACTATCCGAATCCATTTAACCCAACTACAAACATCAGTTATACTATACCTGAAGCTGCTGATGTTAGACTTGCAGTATATGATGTACTTGGTCGTCAGGTTGCGGTTCTTGTGAACGGTATGCAATCGGCAGGTCAGTATGTTGTTAACTTCGACGCATCTCGCCTGGCAAGTGGTATGTATATTTACCGTATCGAAGCCGGTACATTTACTGCCACTAGAAAAATGATGCTTATTAAGTAAGCACAAGCTTTTAAACCATTACCATGGAGGGTACAACCAAGTACCCTCCATAATTTATATGAGATGAGAAATCGACTATTTCTGCTGTTTATTGCCTCAGTAACATTCTTACTTTATTCCTGCGATGCCGGATTAAAAGGCGATCCAAACGAAAATCAACCACCTAAAACCTTCTTAACGGTAGATTCGGTAAATTTACCCGAAGGGCAACGACTCGTTAGCCAAATAAACATATCATGGTGGGGCAATGATCCTGATGGATATGTTGTAGGATACGAATTTCAGATTGGTGATATCCAACCAGATGGATGGGTTTACACCACCAGTACAGATAGTACATTTGTATTACCAATTGAAGAAGGTAATATGGACGCAGATGTTCAATTTACTGTTCGTGCTGTAGATAATGAAGGCGCTGTAGATCCAGATCCACCAAGTATTATATTTCCAATCCGAAATTCTCCTCCGTCAATAAGTTTTAATTTATTTCAAACACCACCTGATACTACGTTTAGAGTAGCAAGTTTTGGTTTCACTGCTACCGACCCAGATGGTGATGCCAACCTCAATAGAATTGAAATTGCCTTAAATGATACTACAAGTTGGCAAGTATTAGAACCTGATGCAAATTTTATAACTATTCGGATCGACGATACGGTTGCTGATCCATTTGCCGATATTTTTTTGGGAAGATCTGCACTAACTACCGACCTCCAATTTGATACAATTTTATTAGATCAGGAAAACACATTTTATGCCAGAGCTATCGATAATGCCGGTGCTATTAGTCCTCTTATTGAAGACACCTGGTTTGTTAAACGTCAAACATCAAGTATTTTATTTTTAAATGACTTTTTTGGAACGCAAACACAGTCAAGATTAGACTTCCATAGGCAATTATTAGCAGCAAATGGTATTACAGAAGTAGATGTCATGAATATATCTGACGGTACGGCAACCGGTGGTAGAAGAGTTCAATTATCACAGGCATTTCCCGACAGATCTCTTGGAGCTCCAACCATTAATAAAATGTTAGCCGAGTGGGATTATATCTATTGGATTTCCGATGACTTGAATAGAAATATTGGGTACGCCTTAGAGCTAACACTGGACTTTTTTGATAACGGTGGAAAAATGTTCGTGAACATTCCTATCCGTTTTATTCCGGACGATAATCCACTTCTGGAGTTCTTACCATTTGAACGGGTACAGCCTGTTCCATCCGGCCAACAAAGTTTTATTATTCAAAATAATGCCGTGGTGGTACCTAATGAATCAATACCAAACCCTCCGTTCTTACAATTTAGAAGAAATCAGTTAGCAGTAAATCCGGTTGTACCTTTTGGAGAAACAGTACCATTGTTTGAGGCTCCATTTAGAACAAGAAATGCACTTGGTATCATTAGCGACTATGACGGACCAAAGCTAATAGCTGCTACTAACCCTGAAGAATCATTGTTATTCTTTGGGGTTGATTTAACTGAATTCACCTCCGATAGTGAGTTAGAAGAACTCGTTCGACTGTTAACCATCGACATTTTAGGATTTAGCCAATGATGAGATTTTTTAAACATTTAGTTCTATTTGCGGCATTTTTTGCATTTGCAGTTAATGCAGGAGCTCAACAAACGGGAACCATTTCAGGGCAGATTTTAGATGCCGATGACGGACTACCGCTTATTGGGGTTAACATCATTATTAGAGGTACCACCTTTGGTACGGCTACCGATTTAGATGGGAATTTTATCATTCGGAATATTCGTCCCGGTGAGTATTCTGTGGAAATTAGCTATGTAGGGTACGAAAGGTTACTTCTTACCGGCATAATTGTCACAGCCGGTGAGGATACAGAAATCAATCTTGAATTGAACCCTGTAGCTTTGCAAGCAGGAGATGAAGTTATTGTTGTTGGTGAACGGCCTATTTTTGATGTAGAGCAATCATCATCTCGTACAACATTTAGCCGTGAACAAATTGAAGCTG
>PXCK01000209.1 GCA_003566635.1 Balneolia bacterium
CTAATAACAAGAGGGATATGAATGAGAAAATTGCCGGTAGAAAATTAGTTGCCATAACATTCGATTTTGGGTAACAGTAGTATGATTATGAATAAAAGCATAAATATTAATAAGAGCAAAAATTGTTTTTTTTTTACATTTTGGGTTTGTTGATTGGGAATCTCAAACAATCTGCGATAGATTTTCGACTCATAAGTAATGAAGTATAAAAACGACCGAACGATATGCATTGAGTTCTTTGGAGGTTATTGCAGACCTTTCGCACTCCACATTGATCCGAGCGAAGCGATTCCCACGAAGTACAATACGGGGTTATTATACCGGGTCATTCATACCGCATTTGGTTATTGGTGGTATGCCTGTGTAGGAGCAATTCATGAACTGCCCATGCTATACGGACTTTTTTAAATAATTAATCGCAGAACTTGAAGAAACAATAGTTTACATTTATTTTTCTTTACAAACACCCCAAAACATTGTCTTTCAGAGTGCACCAAATAATTGGAGATGATTCGTTCAGAAACAAGCAGATATTGCCAATTATATCTTTGCACGAAGAATCTGTTCGATATAAGCCAAAACCATGGAGGTCTCGAAGACCTCCATGGTTAGAATGCACCAAAGCCCTGAAAGCTAAAGACTTTGAAGATTTTAATATGGATTAGAAAAAGCTAAAATAGAAGAATAGTACAGCAACTACCAAGAATACAATGGTCATCCCTCCACCTGCTTTAAAATAATCACTGGTTTTGTACCCACCGGGTGTCATAAGTAGTGCATTAACTTGGTGGGTTGGTAAAATAAATGAATTACCGGCCATTACAGCTGCTAAAAGAACTAATGGGCGCGGGTCTAGCCCAGCTATCGTACCAATGCCAACAACTAAAGGTGCCAAAACTACTACAGCCCCAACATTTGACATGACCAAAGAAAAAACCGTTGATAAAATAGCTACGGTTAAAAGTATTACAATGGTATGACTCCCCTCCGCAAAGTACATAATACCTTCTGCCAGGAATTGAGCTGTACCGGTATTTTGCATAGCTATACCCAATGGAATTAATCCAACCAATAAGAAAACTACTTTCCATTCAATAGATTTATATGCTTCCTGCATCGTCATAACACCTGCAAGAATCATAACTATTGCTCCTGTTAAGAAAGCGATGGAAATAGAGAAACCAAACATCGCTAATAAAATTGCCAATGCAAAACTACCGGCTGCAATCAACGATTTTGATTTTTTCTTTGGTTCAGCTTCTACTGTAGTAGCAATTACGAAAGGGTCACTTGTTTGTAAATCACTGATATGTTTCCATGAACCGTACACAATGAAGGTATCCCCTGCTGCAATTTTATGGTCAGAAAAATCACCATCAATCTTTTCACCATTTGAAAAAAGTATAAGAGGTTCAACTCCATGACGTTTTCTTAAGCCATATTGTCGTATAGTCTGACCAATCAATTCTGATCGGGGTGATACAATTACTTCAACAAACCCAAAATCTTCAGGATCATCAATACCTTCAAAACTTTTAGGACCCTCAACTTCAATCAAGTTATAGTTATCAGTAAATGCCTTTATATTTTCATCACTCCCGTGAAGGGCCAGAACCTGGTTTTCTACTAATGTTGACTTTCGCCAAGGTGCATATTCTAATTTATTATTTAGCGATGATGCGATGATATTCACATTGTAGGTATTCCAAACACCCGACTCCTCTACAGTTTTCTCCTTGAGAGAACTTGCAGCTGAAATTTGAAAAAAGCGAATATTTTTATGTAGCTCAAACGCTTGAATTACCTTTTCTTGTTCAGTCATTTCAAGTTTTCCACCAGTGTCACCCTGTGGTAAAACCCACTTTCCAAAAAACAAGAAATAAAAAATTGCAGCAGCAAGTAATGCTATTCCCACAGGTGTTACCGCAAACAAACCATAGGGATCAAGATCAGCGGCTATTAATAAATCATTCGTCAATATTAAGTGTCCAGAACCCACCATTGTAAGAGTTCCTCCAATTATAGCTGCGAATCCAATTGGCATAATTAAGGCCGAAGCAGGTATCTTTGTTCTTCTTGATATATCAAGCATACTAGGGAGAAATAGCGCCGCGGCCCCAATATTTTGCATTACCGCAGATAGCGAACCAACAGACAGCGATAATGACCCTACTATCGCATTCTTACTTTCACCTACCTTTGATAAAACCGCTTTTGAGAACCGAGACATCATACCCGTTTTAGCAATCCCCTCACCTAAAATCATCACCCCTATCATAGCAATTACCGCATTACTCGAAAATCCCGAAAGTGCTTCACTTGTAGTAAGCACTCCGGTCCAGCTTAGTAACAGCATCGTTAAAATTGCCGTAATATCTATACGTACAATCTCCGATACCAGCATAAAAACTGTGAAGCCTGTGATAGACAAAACTATCAGAATTTCTGTTTCCATAAAAATATTTTCATTATATAACTATATAGTTATAATATGAAGATATTCATTCGGATGCAACAAGCTAACCCGAAGTATTCACGAAAGTTTATAATTTAAATTTTATACTATTGAAAATATATGATATCTAAATACTACACTTACCAAAATTTGGGTGTGGTAAAAATGCTGCATACCGAGCGAAGCGATTCCCACGAAGTGCTATTTCCCCGTTAGCTTCGTTGAAGATGAAAAAGTCATGCTCAGGGTACTAAGGTACCCTTCCGCTGATTTTCCACCTTCGCCTTGCTACCAACCTGAGTTGGATTAATAATATGGGGTAATATTTACTGGCTAAAGCGTTGAAAAATGGTGATTTAAGTGTCGGATAAGTCACGATTATTTGCTATATTAAG
>PXCK01000064.1 GCA_003566635.1 Balneolia bacterium
ACAGCGGAAATAATCAAAGTTCCGCATCCTTTATAGCTAATTCAATAACAGTACACGGAGTGATTATTTCTGGTCGCTGTGTCACCGGAGCTTTCTGTTTCCTCTATTTAAATAAGGCCGAAAGTTTTATTCCTCAATTTGTTTGGGAGCATATAAAGTAGCTTCATAATTAAAAGCAGAATATAGAAGTGCAATATATAAGAGCGTAGAGCTATTTAATAGCGGGTTTCTTTATTTTACACGTTTCAATTAATCAAACAAAAAGCAGAACCACTACAGCATAGGAAACAATTGCAAGAATTCCGGCCATGATAGCCATAGGAAACTGGGTGTAAACGTGATCCATCAAATCACATTTAGTGGCCAAAGAAGAGAGAATAGTTGTATCGGAAATAGGTGAACATTGATCCCCAAATACACTACCGCCAATAACAGCTGAAAAGCAAAGTGTTAGGAAAAACGGATCCGGCATTACAGCCCATGCGAGTGGAATTGCAACGGGAATTACTACAGCATAAGTACCCCAGGATGTACCGGTAGAAAAAGCGATTATCATACATAATACCATTAAGACACCGGGTAAAAACACGGGTAAGATAAGATCACCAATCATTTCTACTACATAAGCTGCCGTACCCACAGCATCGGTTGTTTCCTTTAGAGTAACCGCCAACGCCAAAATGAGTGCACCTATGGTTACACCTTTACATCCATCTACAAAACCGCCAATGGCGTCTTGCAAGCTCATACCTTTGGCTATAGCAATAATTAATCCGGCTAAAACCGCTAATACAAATGCTTCAGCTATTAATAAAGTAGCACCCTGGGTGCTTCCTTGTGCAATCCATGTAAATAAAAATGGAATAATTGCCACGCCTAATAAAGTACCGATCGGGCCAAAGAAGTCGATTAAGCCGGGTTTGTATCCTTTAGGAATGTTACTGCCGGTGAGTTCATCTGCTGCCATAGGCAGTGCACCTTCCCGGCTAAGGTTACCGGTTTCACGAGCTCTTGTTATCGCATTCCTCATTTTTTTTCCCGGAATGAAAGGCAATTTTTCAATCGCAAAGAAAAGCGTGATAGCTATGGCAAAGATGGCATAAAAATTGAATGGGATTGCCGAAATAAAAAACATTACACCATCCTGAGTTGTTTGAAACAAAGGGATTGTACCTATCATCAATCCACTTACATAAAAAGGCCAAACGTTAAAAGGAATAATGGTAGCCGCAGGGGAGGCTGTTGAATCTACCATGTAGGCAAGTTCTTCTCTAGATACTTTATGTTTTTCCGCAACCGGACTAACCGTTGCACCCGTCAGTACAGTGCTGATGGTGCCGCCTTGATGGAATACCAATCCCATAAACCATGTAAAGAATTTTGCAGAACGTGGGCCTCTAACCAATTTCTTGCTTGCACGTCGGGCGAATTCTTCAGCACCTCCGGTACGTGTCCAAATTCCTATCAACCCTCCCAGTGCCCATAAATAAACCAATAAAATTAGTGCAAAGCTTTCTGTACCTATAGAGGGAATCAAAAAGCTTTCTACAATATTAATATTACCTGAAATAAAGCCACCTAAAAGTATTCCAATAAAAAGGGCACTTAAAACTTCCCGAGTCCAAAAAGCAAGCACGATAGCAACGAGGGGAGGCATAATCGACCAAAAACCGAAATGACCATTTTGCTCCTGGAAATTACCGGCAGTGTAAAATCCTGCAATTACAAATACAGCGAACAAGCCTAGAAAAATCCGACGAAGTCTTAATTCGTCTTGCATCAATGTTTTAAAATATCCGGGTGATTGGGTCATGATGAGCAATTAGATAATGACAAAGAAGTTACATTAATCTAATTGTAAATTCATGAGGTTTTAATTAAAAAAAAGAGCGTCTGAGTATTACCTCAAACGCTCCTTGGTCATTCGGGAAAGGGTTGTTTAATTCTGACGGTTACCTGTTCCATTCATTGGGTAAGCACCTAAGTCAGCACTTGGGGGTAAAATGGTAGGTGCCGCAGCTCCTGATAAAGTAAATTGAACTGATACCGGCTGAAAATTAGTAGTTCCGGCACCAATTGCAGGAGAACCAGTTTGAAGACGGAAGTTCCATGGCGAAACAATGTTCATGTTCAGTGGTTGTGTCTCACCAGCATTGTAGTCAGCCATGGTAAAAGCATCAATATCGTAATTCACAAACATTGGGTTATTTTCTCCAACACCACCAAAGATATTGTTACTACCCATTACGGCTAAAGTGGGTTCTTCGGAATCAGATGGGATAAATTCATCAACCATCTCTTGGTGAGAAGCATAATAAAGGTTGTAATTAATATTGATGTTGGTTAGATCTGAATCACCCAGGACACGAATTCCACGCTTATTATTAACAAGAATGTTATTGTACGCAAACCCTCTTGCACCATTTTCAAAGTTGATATTAGAGCCACGGTTCAATCCTGCACGACGAAAACCGCTATTTAAAATAGTATTGTTATAAATACCGATATTTGATTGGATTGTACTTTCGCCGTCATCAGATGGTTTGAACGCGTTAGTCGCACCACCAATAACAAGATTGTAAGCGATATTTCCAACAGTTCCACCCTTAACATTAATTATGTCGCCACCATCTTCGCCCATTTCTTCGAAAACATTACGAACGATGTTTAGTTTTCCGCCAACTGGACGATATAAATCATCTTTTGCACCGTAGAACCAGGAGTCTTCGATTACTACTTCCGTTTGGTCGCTTAAGGTCCAAATACCGTAACGGATACGTCCGGCACGAGGAGTTCCGGGGCCACCTTCACCGCCTACAAATTCCATTCTTGTCCACTTTAGAACTATTGCTTCTGTAGTTTCACTTCCTTGTAGACCACCCCAAAGGCCTGCAAAGCGGTTCTCGTGGCTACGTAAATTTTCAGGTACAGTTAACAAAATTGGATTGTCAGATGTACCAATGCTAATGAATGAACCGTGAATTGTAAATTCAGGCCCTATATCACCGCCGTCTCCCAAAGCAATTACAGTTACGCCCGGCTCAATAGTAATTTCTTCGCCTTCGGGTATAACTACATCACCTACCATGGTGTATGTTCTATTAGCGCGTAGAACCCCTCTCATAGGTCCTACTAATTCAGTTGTGGTATCTGTAATGGTAACAACATCATCAAGATCCGGTTCTTCTATATCTACATTTGTGCTACTGTCGGAGCAAGACCACAGTACAGCTGCACTTAAAAGAAATACGATTGAGTATTTTATAATTTTCATGATACGTTTAGATTATTAATTGTTTATTGGTTAAGGTTAAAGAGCATAGCGTAACCCCACGAGCCACGTTTGTTCGAAAAATTCTTCTCTTACAAGTGTGCGTTTTGAAGTATCTATATATGGGGCTTCACGAGGATTCAGGGTATTTGGTCTTCTAACTTCAGCCCTTAAGGGTGTATTAAGCAGATTATTTATTTTAGCATAAAATGTTAAACCATACCCCATGCGTTGTTCAGCCGATAAATCAACCTGCCAAAATGATTTTTGCCAAATATCATTTTCATAATATGGAGAAACTCCAATAATTCTACTCCCCGTAAACACTGCTGATATTTGAACATCAGTTCCTGTTCGAGTATTTTTGTAAATACCCGTAAGATTACTAATATGCCTTGATTGGCCTTGTAGGGGACGCGTTTGATCTAATTCTCGTGATGTTAAATTTCCGTTTTCGTCTCTAAAACGGAATAATTTTGAAGTTGTAATTCTAGAATCGGTATAGGTGTAGTAAGCACGCAAGCCAAATTGACGAAAATACTTCGTAACGTCTACTTCGAAACCAAAGTTATTTGCTGTACCAAAGTTGTTGGGTTGTAGGAAAATAGCCTGACCTTCAATTAATAACGCCGATTCGATAGGGTTTTTAATTTCTTTGAAAAAGGCGGCAACCATAATCTGGTCTAGAGCACTTGGATAAAATTCTGCACGAAAGTCAACATTTTGAGCTTGGGTTCTTTCGAGAAAAGGGTTTCCTCTTTCTCGAAAATCATCTTCATTTATGCTGTAAGGGATAACTTCAAAGAAATTTGGTCGGCTTATAGATTGGAAATAGCTAGCCCGTAAGTTCAGGTTGTTTAAAGGTTGATAACGAAGATGTAAGCTAGGTAAAACGTCGGTGTAGTCCCGCGAACCAATTCTTCCCGGTAACGTTGCCGGTCCGCTTGAATTCCATGAAAAATCGGTTCTTTCAACTCTTACCCCACCAATTACTCTCCAACGGCCTTGTTCCAAGGTGGTCATTCCATACACAGCTGCAACGTCTTCTTCGGATGTGTAATTAAGAGGATCGTTAGGGGTACCGCTTGGATTAAACAAATTCCAGCTGTGATTAAAAATTGAGCCGGACCATTCTTGTGTAATGGGAGACGCTCTTAATAAGTATTGGTTATAAAAATTCTCTCGATTTTTATGCCTATACATCCCACCCATTTTAAAATCGGTAAAGAAGCCAGAAATTTGAGTACTGTAAGTAAGGTTTAAATAGGCTGCTATATCTTCGTCGGAGTTGTTTGTCCACCTTCTCCTTAAATCTCTATCAAGTAAAAGGGGTTCCGTTCTAATTTCGCCATCGGAAGTTCTTGTAGCTCCGGTTATTAATTTAAGATCAATCATGTCCGGGTCGTCGTTAGTGGCTCGGGAATACACAGCTGACCAATTAACAGATAAATCATCATTTAAAAGTAAATGATTTCCTTGGAGTGTAGAGTTGAAAATTTGTTGTAATTGTTTGCGAGATCTAAAATTATTACTGATCCTTCCGGTTCCTACACCTTGACCACGGCCAATTCGTAAATTGGTGTCAGCGTAAGCACGGGTAAACCTGTCTTCTAAGCGGATAAAAGCGTTGTACAGTTCAATACTATTTCTATTATTGATTCGGTAATCTGTTTTTAAGTGAATACCGCTTCGGTACTGTTCATTGGTAACCTGTCTATCCTGTACTGTATCGTAAAATGGATTATTATTTTCTCTATCTACATCCATTTCAAAAAAGAGACTATTTGCCCCTCTAATATTTTGGTTGTGGCTTGCCGCTACAATAAAACCAAATCTGTTATCAAAAATTCTGTTACCAACTGCTAAACCCAAAAGCCCGTTTATTGGCGCATTGTTTTCCTTAAAATCCATATTTTCAAGAGGAAAATCGCCTGTTACGGCACGATAATCAGTACCATTTATGGCATGGGGTGAATTTGTATTGATAGAAGAGAAGTCTGTTGTTAATCGATCGCGCCCTGTAAAAATATGACTGTAGCCACCACCAATATTTGCATTTACAACAAGTCTTTCGGGAGCATTACGCATACGCATATCAATTACTCCTCCAATCGCATCACCTTCCATATCGGGCGTTAAAGCTTTGGTTACGATCAATCTGTCCAATAGGTCGGAAGGGAAAATATCGAGAGGTACATATCTGTTTTTTACTTCGGGACTAGGAATTTTAATACCATTTACCAACGTGTAGTTGTAGCGTTTATCCATACCTCGAACAATGGCATGTTGCCCATCCCCGCTACTGCTTCGCTCCAAAGATACCCCGGAAATTCTCTGTACAACATTTGCCACTGTAATATCCGGTGATTGTTCAATAGTTCGTGCATCTACAATATTAACAATCGTAGGAGACATACGCTCAGTGGCTCGGGCACCTTCTGCAGATCTAAGGTCGCGGTTCGCCCTTACAACAACTTCACCAAGTTCACTGGCAGTCATTTGCATTTCAATAGTTAAATTTAGGGAGGAACTATCTATGTTAAAGGTATCTTCGAGGGTATCGTACGATAGAAAACGAGCGCGAAAAGTGTATGTACCGGGGCTGACTCCACGAATAATAAGGGATCCATCTAAGCCGGCAACACCAAACAAACTGGTGTCAATAATTTCGAATGTTGCGCCAATCAACGGACTCTTATCACTTTTATCAACTATAGTAACTGTTAAATCGTAAGTTTGAGATTGTGAGTTTGTAAATCCTATTGATATGAAAACTAGAAGTAGTACTAGTAGTTTCATTTTTTTGAAGTGATTAATTATTGGTAAGCATTTAATTTGAGTCAAAAATAGAAATCTAATGTTATATCTATGTTAAGAAAACGTGCAGGTGGGAAAGTCTTAACAATTTGATAATTTGCTTATAAACCATACAATTTGTTAAAATCTAATTTTTTATTTTAAATTCACTACCAGGATGCAATTAAGACATATTGTTATTTTATTTATCCCGATAATTTGGGGTTGCACACAGCAAGAAAGTTTTAACCCAACGAATTACGACGAAAATCAATCATCAATTGAAACGGTAATTGATACCCAAGATTTTTGGCATTCTATACCGGCACTAAATTCCACAGGCTTGGTAAATGTTGTTATCGAAATTCCGGCAGGGGATAATGCAAAATGGGAAGTGAATAAAACAACCGGGTTCCTTGAGTGGGAACCACGCGGTGATTCCTTACGCGTTGTAGATTACTTGCCTTATCCGGCAAACTATGGTATGGTACCTCAAACGTATTTACCGGTAGATTTAGGTGGAGATGGCGATCCTTTAGATGTTTTTGTTCTTGGACCGAGATTAAAACGAGGATCGATTATACCCGTGCGATTGGTAGGTGTTATTGAAATGTTTGATAACGGTGAACGAGATGATAAACTGATAGCCGTACATCCCGAAAGCTGGTTTTATGCCATAAACTCACTTGCAGACTTAGAAAACAACTATAAAGGAATAACCGATATTTTGACTCTATGGTTAAAAAATTACAAAGGTTCTCAAGCCGATGTTGAAATTTTGGATGTTAAAGACGAATCCTATGCTAACCAAGTTTTAGAGAATAGCATTTCTGCTTATCAAAACGAATTTATTAACTGACGCTATTTTCTAAATTTCATTTTAACAGCTTTTTTACCGGCTAAATTTGGAGCTATTTTTGTTTTTGCCTGAAAACCGAAAATAACCGGAATTTTGTCTAATACAGGGGGCTTAACAGGTTTCCATTCACCTATTTCTTTCGTTTTGCAAAATTGGTTTGGGGCAGTTAATTCAGCTGAAATACTCAAACGCGTATCATTTGATAAGTTTTTAAGCAGTGCTTTGAAGGTTTCGGTATTACGGTGGGGTGCTTCAATAAAAAAGTGTGAGCTCTCTTCGTTTGCTGATCTTGCTTCAAGTTCTTTGATACGTTCGTCCCTGGCTTTTGGCTTGTTTGGCAGGTATCCGTGAAAAGCAAAGTTTTGTCCGTTTAACCCGGATGCCATCAAAGCCAATATAGGACTAGCCGGTCCGATAAGAGGTACAACCTCTACATCAAAATTGTGAGCTGCATGAACCAATTTAGAACCGGGATCTGCTACACCGGGACAGCCTGCTTCGGTTAATACCCCGATATCATTTCCATTAAGAGCAAGCTGAATGATCTCATGTACATCAATATCACGAGTTCGTTTATTCAACTCATAAAATTTCAGCTCATGTTCGGGAGTAGGGTGTTTTATCCAATTTAAAAATGATACCGCAGATTTGAGGTTTTCAACCGCAAAATGTTGAATAGAAGAAACAGTGTGAATGTTTAATTCAGAAACATGATTTAAATCCGGTGATTTTGAAACCGGAGTTGGGATAAGATAAACCTTGCCGAATGTCATGGTTTATGCTTTATTCGGATTAGGCTCAACGACTTCAAGTGTAAACATATCGTCTCTTTGAAATGACGTTTTACCCATAGCATATCTGCTGGCAAAAATTGAAATGGGTATCATCACAAACAGTGACAGCCCGATTACGGCAATATTTACCAGTACGGTATTTCTATGGTACTCGTAGGTTGTAATCATGACAATATCGTAAGTGGCTCCCTCTCGATAACGGATTTCAACCTCATTCATACCAATCAACCTCGAGGCATGTTGAGCATGCAAAGATAATCGCTGTTCTACTTCTTGACCATCACTCTTATGAAAGAGTAAATCAACAAAACCATTTGTTTGAGCTGCAATTTGTTTGATTCGAAAATCAGTTATGAAAGCTGTGTAGGTCTCACCTTCGTTAAATGTTTTTTGAATACCCGAATATACCGTCAACTGTTGAGCTAGCAATCCACCCAAAAGTATAGGAATAAACCAAACCGCGTGAAGAAGGGATCTTTTATTCATTTATGGTAGGAGATTTTTTAATTTCATAGCGTGTAAGACAATATCTGCCATCTCTTCAGCATCAAAATTATCGTTATTTATAACAAGATGATAAAAAGCAGGTTCTGAAACATCTTGTCCGGTAAATTTTTTAATGAAATCTTTTCGGCTTGCACCACGCTCCTCAACTAAGCTTTTTGCTTCATCTTGGTTAATATTCAGGACAGAAGAAACACGATTTACACGGTAGGTGAGAGGAGCTGTTAGCCTGATATTGAAAAAGTTTTTGTCTCCCTGAGCTAAAATTGCACCCGCCGCACCAACAACTATAGCACCGCCCGGATTAGTAACTAATTTAAAGTTTTTTCCCATTTCTTTGTACTTGACAAAATCTGACGGTTTCGAGCGTAATAGATATTCCAGATCTTGCATTAATGTACTTCTTTGCTCTAAAGTTATAGCACTTTCGAGTTCGCCTTTTAAATCAGCATCATTCTCTATGGTTCTTAATAAATCTCTTGAGAACAAATTCCAACTATGTTCATTGGAGTCTAACCTCTTTTTTAATGCAGATGCGAGAGGATAGCCTTCACAGCCAAATTCACGAGATATGGTAATGTTTGGCAGAACCACTTTTCTCTTTTTTCTTATTGAATCAGAAATACTTTTTACCTGAGCAGCAATTTGTTGATCAATTTTAGGTGTAAGAATATTCATAATGGTTTAATTAAATTCGCAAATTATTTACTGTAATATACTAAAATGTGATGATTAAGAATGTTTAAGCGTGGTTTAACCCGGATTATTCACCAAGAAATTTACTTACTAACAAGACGAAGATGGAAAATCAGCGGAAGTGTACCTGAGTACCCTGAGCATGACTTTTTTTCATCTTCAAAGCAGCTAACATGGAATTGCGCTTCGCGGGAATCACTTCGCTCGGAGTACAGCATTTTTACCACACCCAAATTTGAGTGAGTATGGCATTTATTTAAATCATAAAATTTCAATAGTATAAGAATTGTCTTTCATACTTATGTGAATAATTCAAGTTAGTTGCGTTTAATTCACGGTTACGACTCTACTTCATCAGCCTGTTCCCCTGTTGCAATTTCCATCAATCGGTTTCTTGATGTAAGATCATAAATAAAACGGCGTTGTAAATCGTGGTTCATGAAATTACTTGACATATGAAGCCAAAATGCAACCGGTAAATCATCAAAAAATAACGTCTGTGCATAGCTGATTCCCGTGTATGTGGATGTTCCATAATCAATACCGGTTAAGTAACCTAATCTGCTTTCAAAAAGCGCGCCATACTCTGTGGCATGTTGTTGAACAACCGGGTCGGCATAGGCCCATTTCATATAATCCTTAACCAGTTGGCTGGCAAAAGGACTAATGGCTTCACCCCTAAAGATAGAAGCCATAACATTAGTTAGCGCCATTGGTTCTGCTCTGCTCCACAAACCGTGTACTCTTCTTTCATCAATGAGTAAACGATCCCGAATAGTTCCGGCTCTTTGGGTAACTTCATCTCGAAAGTTTTCGTCATCAATGTATCTTTGGGCGTTTTCCATAAATATGGGAATTCTTTCATGCAGAGGAACAGCCCGCCATTTTGCAACGGCATCCGACATTGATAGCTCCGAACCGCGGGTAATAATCGTGGTTAATATACCTACACCGGGAATAATGGGCTCAACCGAATCTCCGGCCAAAGTGTAGATTAGGTTATTGACTCTTTCAACTCCCAAATGAAAAAGCAACCAATCAGACACAGCCTGACTATAATGCCTCCCTGCAAGATGTACGATATCTCCTAACCTTGCCTTGTTATTTTCTGATTCAAGATTCCTTAATGCTGTTTGATGACCGGTACGATACCAGGTTGAAACACGAAAACGCTCAATTTCATCCAGATTGATACGATCGTCGGGTGAAAGAAAACCTTCCTCAACCTGTCTTGCATATTCCAAAAGCAAGAAGATGTTTCCAATTGCACCCATTACGCGTGGCTCGTGAGCATTATAAGCAATGTAGTCGGTTTCGTCGTGTATGTTTAAGGAAACAGCAGAAACGTGTTGCGGATTAAGCTCTATATAATCCATAAGGCCGCTTAGCGAATAGGTTTTTTCAACCCATTCAGACCCCTCGGAAAATGATTCAGGATCAGAGAATACGGTTTTAAAGGCGGTCCAATTTAATCCTACAGTCAGAGCAAAAATTGCTCCTGTAACTACAACAAAAACAAGAAAAAACTTTAATAATTTCATAAAATATAGAAGGGAAAAATGCTACTTGATATATTATCTCGGCGAATAGTTATATAAATTACGCTGCAAAACTGTTATTTTGTTGTGTTATTAATCAATTCAAAATTGTAGATTCGCAAGGTCTTCTAAAATAAGCAATTATTGAGTCCTTAATGCAGGGAAATACATTAACATCAGATTTAGGTTATCAATTACAAACCTATACATGGTCACCTAAAAATAAAAACGGGGTTGCCTTGTATTTAGTTCATGGTTATGCCGAGCACAGCGGCAGATATAATCACGTTGCAAAATACTTTACCGACGAAGGATTTACAGTTTTTGGTATTGATCATTATGGACATGGAAAAAGTGAAGGCAAAAAAGCACTCGTTACAAATGTAGAAAATATTATAAGTGATTTATTCAAATGGGTTAAAAGCTGTAAGTCAATGTACTCTGATCTTGACAGGCACTATATTTTGGGGCACAGTATGGGTGGTTTATTAACTTCATTTTTTGTGAAAAATCACCAAGCTGAGATTGATGGATTTTTGCTATCGGCACCATTGGTAATGACTCCACAGTTGCCACCCGCATTTGTGATTAAAATAGGCGAGTTTATTGGCAGACTAATGCCAAATTTAGCGTTACTACCATTTAATGGAAGTGATATTTCCAGGGATGCTGCGGTTTTGCGAGCATTTGAAAACGATCCGTACACCTATAAAGGAAAAGTAAAAGCAGGTACGGGCGCAGAACTTTATAAAAGAGGGCTTGAAATGATGAGCTTTGCCGGTCAAATTACGCTCCAATGCTGGGTGGGACACAGTTCGACCGATAGAATTACTGATTTTGGCTACAGTAAACGATTTTTCGATGAACTCGGCTCAGAAGATAAAACATTTCAGAAATATGACGGTCTTTACCATGAGTTATTGAATGAACCGGAGAAAAGAATAGTAATGGGCCACATGTTAACCTGGCTTAAAAAGAGAGAAGACCTTAAACCCCCGGCCGAATTGCCGGGGGCTGAAGATTAAATATCGAAGCCTCTACGGGTAAATTAGCGTATTGAAAAAAGTTTTTTGAAGAAGCTCCGAATGGCGCTTTGTAATTTACAGATCCAGTCTCTGTGGTAACGGTCGAAGTTGTGTAGCTGATCGTATTTTAAATTTAATTGAGTGTTCATTTCAAACCTCCCAAGCAAATAATTTTGGCTCAATTGATGATTAATAAATTTGTTTTATGCGCTTAGAAAAGCGCTTTTTCTCTCTAATCAAATATATAACCTTTTTATTAGAATAGTCAAACAAAATCGCATCGTGGAGGTCGATTTTGCAAATTTTAGGAAGTTGTTAACAGGGTTTATTGGGGGGTGACGAGAGAGGTTTAAATAATAAAATCTAGAAAATACCTTAGTGATTTAAAACCAGGGTTTTAGGATTAATAGAAACATTTTCTCAAAGAAGACTAATTGTTAAAAAAGTCAATTTGGATAATCAGCTTAGTGGTAGGTAGGGACAGACATCCAACCTAGCGTCCGCCTCTGGCGGATATGAGTCCGAAATTCGTTATAAGCCAGTAATTAACTGTCTAATCCAAACACGGCCTCTGTATGATTTAAGTTCTTTTTCACGGGTCATAGCGTCTTTCTTTGTTTCAAAAGATTCTGAGTGTATAAGCTCCCAAGGTCTGTATTTAATAGTCCAACCCTTATTGCCTAGTTTGTTATGAGAAAGCAACCTTGCTTCAAGGTTAGAAGTATAGCCAATGTATATTTTATCATACTTACCTGAATAAAGAACATAAACACAAAACATTTTCTCAAAAAAAGATTAATTGTTTAAAAAGCAATTTCGGTAGTTAGCTTAGTGGTAGGGACAGATATTCAACCTAGCGTCCGCCTCTGGCGGATATGAGCCCAACCCGAGCACCAACAAAAAAAGGACTGACCATCTTTTCGATAATCAGTCCTTAGTAGTGGCGGGGACAGGATTCGAACCTGCGACCTTCGGGTTATGAGCCCGACGAGCTACCAGCTGCTCCACCCCGCAATGTAGATTTATAATATACGACTAAAACGTCCTGAAGTCAATAGACGATTCGGTAATCTGTCTCATGGTAAACTTAGTTTTCCTAGTCGGATCCCACTTTTGCTTTTTC
>PXCK01000156.1 GCA_003566635.1 Balneolia bacterium
ATTAAAGGTAAGCAAAGTACAGAAAAGATGGCGCCTTTTCTATCAGCTCTGGATACTAAAGCAGCCATAAGCGTAGTAACTCCGGAAAAACCTGCTGATCCTAAAAATAAAACAAGTAAGATAGTAGGCAGGTGTAAACTTAATTCACCCGAGAATAAACTAAAAATCAATAGAGTGAAAACAGCTACCAAAAACGTAAATACAAGATTTAGAATTAATTTACCGGTATAAACGGGAATTCCTTCAGAGTTAAGTCGTAATAAATCATAAGTTTTTAGTTCGGCTTCCATCACAAAAGAGCGTGAAAGGCTAGCCATAGCTGCAAAAAGAATTATAATCCATATTAACCCACTATAGATATTCGTTGTAAGATTTACGATATCAAGTGATAAGACAGAAACAAAGCTTGCTGATGCTACAAAAGCGATTACGGTATTTAAAGCATACCTCGATCTGGACTCTAAAACCAAATCTTTTTGAACTACAGCTAATACTTGGTATAAAAAACTCATTGTGACAAAAGTACGAATATTGGTAATGAATATTGAAAAATAGTTGAAAGTACCCTTTTACTCCCATAAATTTAGCCAACATCAAAATGGCCAAACTTAAATTGAAAGCCACCTACTTTTAGTACTTAAAATGAAAATATCCTCGCTTTTAGAACCCGAATCTATCCTTGTTAATATTTCAGTATCCGATAAGCAAGAACTCATTGAGACACTCGTAGATACACTTGAGCATAGATATGATTCCCAATTAGTACAATCATTTAAACAGGCCGTTATTGATCGGGAAAATCTAATGTCGACCGGAGTTGGAAAAGGGCTGGCTATTCCACATGCAAAAATTGCTGATTTTGATGATAATATCGCTGTTTTTGCAACTTTAGAAAATCCCATAGACTTCGGTTCTGTAGATGATAAACCAGTTAATGCTATTTTTTTACTTATAGGCGGAACACAAAAAGCGAGTATTCATATAAAGCTTCTTAGCCGCATTTCAAGAATTATGAATAATGATGACTTCAGGGCGGAGTTACTTCAAGCTGAATCTGAAGAAGAAGTGTTAACATTATTTAGGGAAGAAGAAGATGAGCGCGTGTAAGTTCATCTGTTCCTTTATATTTGTCTTTACTTCAATTGGAGTTTTTTTTTCTATTGAGGATGTAAAAGCTCAGTCCTTACTTTTAAACGATTCCGAACAGTTATTAACACGGCTTATCACCGAGCATGAGTATAATCAATCAGTATGGTCAATATCTGTACGTGATTCGAGTGGTACTGAAATTATCTCCGTAAATAGCGACAAACTTATGCGAATAGCATCCAACTCGAAGTTATTTATTTCTGGTGCTGTGCTTTCCGGTTTAGGTCCTGATTTTACTTTTACAACTTCTGTTTACGGGGATGGAGAGTTACGTGATAGTCTATGGGTTGGTGATATTTTTATTATTGGAAGCGGAGATCCTTCAATTGATGGGAACTTTTATGAAGATAATCCTTTTTTCGTTTTTGACTCAATAATTGATCAATTACTCGAAATGGGAATTGAAGCCATAGATGGAAATATTTATGGAAACGAGGCATTATTTGACGATGTGCGTTATCCAAGAGGATGGGAGTGGGATGACTTAAGTTTTTATTATGCTCCGGAAATAGGGGCTCTTTCATTTAACAGAAATACGGTAGAACTTACTGTTAGAGCTGACAGGCGACCAGGGAGTTTACCAAGTATCAGCTGGTTCCCATTTGATACAGATTATATTGAATTCATTAATGAGCAAGTAATTGGCAGTGCAAATATCCGCTTTAATGAAAGTATTATTCGGGTACCGGGCACCAATACAGTTTTTCTTAGAAGTACCTTACCAACCGGATTTTCTGTTAAAGAGCCAATAACTATAACCGAACCGGCTCTGTACTTTATAGATACTTTTGTTAAACGTGCCGCTGGAAAGGGAATAATATTTGAAGGAGAACTTTTAGCAGACAGACAAATTAGAAATACCTCTACTTTAACATTATTAGCTCAGCATGAGTCGTTTCCTGTTTCCAAAATTGTGCAACGATTAAACAGAGAAAGTGATAATTTTTATACAGAGATGCTAACCAAGTCTTTAGCAGCCTATAAATTAAATACTGTTGCAACAACTGAAACTGGTCTTGAATTAGTATCTGACTATCTCGAGGAATTAAACATGGACACTGATTCTATTTCTTTTAGAGATGCTTCAGGTATGGCTTCCGCTAATTTAACTTCAGCCGGTTTTATAACTGAATTTTTATACGTTGTAAATAAGCAACCCTACAGTAATTACTTTAATCAATCTCTTGCGGTTGCCGGTTTTAATGGAACGCTTCGAAACCGAATGATTAATTCCGAAGCGGTTGGTAGAATTCGAGGCAAAACAGGATTTATATCCGGCGTTCGGTCATTAAGTGGATATATTCAGACGAAGAATAACAATGTGTATTCTTTTAGTATGATTACAAATAATTTTATAGGTTCTGCCAGACCGATTGACCGACTACACGAACAAATATTAGAATATATCTACGCTGAGTTTTAATCATGGTATCTAAAAAAACAACAATCTTAATTACTGACGACGAAGAGCGAATACGTAGTGCACTTGCTGAGATATTAGAGTTTGAAGGATATGCCATAGAACATGCTGCTTCCGGGACTGAAGCACTAAAAAAACTACAGAGCAATGCTTTCGATTTAATGTTTTTAGATGTTAAAATGAAAGGTATGGACGGCTTTGAAGTACTTGAAGCTTTAAACGAACAAGAAATTACAGTTCCTGTAATAATGCTAACAGGGCATGGTACCATTGAAATGGCTGTTCAGGCTACAAGACTTGGTGCATACGATTTTTTACAGAAGCCACCGGACTTGAATCGTTTGCTGATTACTGTTCGAAATGCTTTAGATAAAGGGCAGCTTGTAAAAGAGAATACTAAAATGAGGCGGTCTCTTTCTCAGGTTGACCCCATTGTAGGAGAGAGCCGGTCTATTAAAGTAATCAAAAACACAATCCAAAAAGTTGCCCCAACGGATGCTCGTGTTCTTATAACGGGGGATAACGGTACCGGGAAAGAGTTGGTGGCGCGTTGGTTACACGAATACAGCAAACGTAAAGATAGTCCATTTGTAGATGTCAATTGTGCTGCAATTCCATCGGATTTGCTTGAAAGTGAATTATTCGGACATGAAGAGGGAGCCTTCACAGGTGCCGTTCGTCAGCGAGTCGGAAAATTCGAGCAGGCAAATGGTGGGACATTATTTTTAGATGAGATAGGGGATATGAGTCTCGAGGCCCAGGCAAAGGTTCTTAGAGCGTTACAAGAAAATAAAATTGTACGTGTTGGCGGGCGTGAACAAATCTCTGTAAATGTTAGAGTTGTAGCAGCTACAAATAAAGAATTAGAACAAGAAATAAAAGATGGCAATTTCAGAGAAGATTTATTTCACCGTTTAAATGTAATACCTATAAAAGTTCCGTCACTTAATGAACGTAAAGAAGACATACCATTATTGGTTAATCATTTCCTTAATAAATTGGCAGAAAGTGACATTATTTTCGAGGGAAAATATTTTTCTAAAAAGGCTCTTGATCGCTTACAATCTCTAAACTGGACCGGAAATATCCGTGAACTGCATAATGTAGTAGAAAGACTTGGTATTTTATCGTCTGAAAATGAAATTACATTAGATGAAGTATCCATGTTGACAAAATCACCCGAAAAACAAAGTGGTGATTCACTTGATTCTATTGCTGAAGTTGCCGGTTCATTTCAAAATTTCAAGGAGATAACGGAGCGTAAGTTTATTATTTTTAGTCTTGAAAAGAATGAGTGGAATATTTCTCAAACTGCTGATGAAATTGGTATTCAACGGAGCCATTTATATAATAAAATTAAAAAATATGATATCAATCGATAGGTAATAATATGAGTGCAAGTATTTTAGACGGGATTAAAGTAGCAGAAAAAGTTAGGGAGCTTGTTGCAAGTGATGTATCAGAATGGGTACAAAAAGGCAATCGTGCTCCTAAGCTTCAGGTGGTATTGGTAGGGAGTAACCCTGCATCTCACAGTTATGTTAATGCAAAAACGAAAGCTTGTAACGAGGTAGGAGTTGAATCGGATACACTTGTTTTGCCCGATACTATTTCTCATAATGAATTGGAAGAAGTGATTTATTCTTACAATGCTGATATAAATACAGATGGGATTTTAGTTCAATTACCTCTACCAACCCATATCCCTCAATTAGCTGCCATTGAAGCTATTGACCATCGGAAAGATGTTGATGGATTTCATCCTATGAATGTTGGGCGGTTAACAATTGGTCAACCATCATTTAAACCATGCCCCCCGGCCGGTATTTTAGAGTTACTCGATTATTACAGTATACCAACAAAGGGTAAGCATGCCGTTGTTATAGGAGCAAGCAATATTGTTGGTACACCAATGTCTGTATTACTTTCCAGAGAGTCGGGTGGGGCTAAATCTACGGTTACAATTTGTCATAAATTTACACGGGATATAACCCGTCACACAATTGATGCTGATATTTTAATTGTTGCCGCAGGTTCTCCGGGTTTAATTACAGGACCGATGGTTAAAGAAGGGGTTGTAGTAATCGATGTTGGAATTAACAGAGTTGCAGACCATAACCGAGAAAAAGGATACCGCTTAACAGGTGATTGTGACTTTGATTCAGTGAGTAAAAAAGCAAGCTGGATTACCCCCGTACCGGGTGGTGTTGGACCAATGACAGTTGCGATGTTAATGAAGAATACACTGTTAGCAGCAAAGAAATCTTTATATCCAGGTAAATAGTTGCGGCAAAAAATAGATTCAAAAAAAGCCTTCCCGGTACAACCAGAAAGGCTTTTTTACTAATTTTTTAACGAATTATTCAAAAGACTGCTCTACAAGTTTACTTTGCTCGGCTGTATGAAGCTTTAAACTTCCTGCTGCCGGAGAAGCTGATCGATCTCTGCCAATATACCTTAAAGATTGGCCATCTTGTAATTCTCTTTCTAGTCTTGAACGAACATAATTCCAGGCGCCCATATTTCGAGGCTCTTCCTGACACCACACAATATCTTTAGCATTTGGATAAGCTTTTAATTGTTCATTAACATCACCATCGGGAAATGGATAGTATTGTTCAATTCGTACAAGCGCAACATCGTTTAGTTCGTTTTTACTACGATATTGATAGAGGTCATAATAAACCTTACCGGAGCAGAACACAATTCGTCTAACATCCTTACTTGGTGTAATTTCCTCATCTGGCAGAACATACTTGAAATGTCCATTGGCCAGCTCCTCGGTGTTTGTTACTGCAAGAGGATGCCTTAGCAAACTTTTGGGTGTAAACACAATGGCAGGTTTTTTAACATCAGAAAGAGCCTGACGACGAATAAAATGGAAGAATTGCGCCGGGTTTGAGCAATTGGCTACCCGCATATTATCTTCAGCACAAAGCTGTAAAAAGCGCTCCATTCTGGCTGATGAATGTTCAGGTCCCTGACCTTCGTAGCCATGAGGTAACAGCATCATTACATTGGTTTTTTGCCCCCATTTTACTTCACAAGAAGAAATAAACTGGTCAATGATAATTTGAGCACCGTTTACAAAATCACCAAATTGGGCTTCCCAGAGTACGAGTGAATCTAAGTTGGCTGTACTATATCCAAACTCAAAACCAAGAGCAGCAAACTCACTCAAAAAGCTATTATAAACCTGGAATTTTGCTTGGTCTTCACTCAAATTATTAAGTGGTACAAACCGTTGGCTGGTATCAGTACCGTGTAGTACAGAGTGACGATGGGAAAATGTACCTCTTTCAGAATCTTGACCTGCAAGGCGAATAGGAACACCTTCTTCAAGTAAAGTGGCAAATGCAAGAGCTTCAGCATACCCCCACTCAATTTTCTTTTGATTTTTTTCTACGATTTCAGAGCGCTTAGCAAGAATTCGCAACAGTTTAGGATTGGCATCAAAATCACCGGGAACTTTATTTAATTTGAATGCAAGTTCTTCGAATCGTTGATGATCCCATTTTGTTGATGTAGGAGCTTCACGCTCGGACTGAACCGAAGCTTTACGTTTGATATCTTCATCCTTTACTTCAAAAGTTGGGGCACTTTTAGCTTCTTCAAAAGCATTTTCAAGCTCTTTTTCGAACTCATTGAAAATTGCATCTGCTTCTTCCTGAGTCAAATCTTCCTTACGAATAAGTGATTGCATGTACACTTCGCGCACCTGAGGATGATTTTTGATTTCACGGTATAAACCGGGTTGCGTAAATGCCGGCTCATCACCTTCATTATGACCGTGCTTACGATAACAAATTAAATCAATCACAACATCTTTACCAAAACGTTGACGGTAATCAAGTGCAATATTCATTGCTTGTACACAAGCCTCAGGATCATCACCATTAACGTGGAGAATAGGAGCGAGGATCATTTTTGCAAGGTCAGATGCGTACTTGGTAGAACGCCCATCAACCGGAAGAGTTGTGAAACCTATTTGGTTATTAATTATTAAGTGAATTGTACCGCCTGTTTTATAGCCATCAAGTTGACTCATATTCAAGGTTTCAGCAACAACACCCTGACCGGCAAAAGCTGCATCACCATGTATTAAAAGTGGAACAATTTTTTTACTGTTTTCTTCGAAATCACCAAGTTTATCAATCTTTGAGCGTACAGCACCTTCAACTACAGGATTAACAGCTTCAAGGTGAGAAGGGTTGGGCAGTAATTCTAATTTCACTTCGTGCCCATCAGAAGAAACAAAGTGACCTTTAGTTCCAAGGTGATATTTAACATCACCGGAACCTTGAGATGAATCAGGGTCAATATTCCCTTCAAATTCGGAGAAAACTTGTTTGTATGACTTCCCCATAATATTTACGAGAACGTTTAATCGTCCTCTGTGAGCCATACCAAAAACAACTTCATCAACTCCAAATTCACCACAACGATCTAATATCGAATGTAAAGCAGGAATGGCAGACTCAGCACCTTCTAATGAAAAACGTTTGTGACCTATATACTTTTTATGCAGAAACTCTTCAAAGGCAGAGGCATGGTTGAGCTTTCTAAGGATGGTAATCTTTTGATCTTTTGTAAGATTTGGTTCATTTCTGGTTGCTTCCATCGTATCAGAAAGCCAATGCCGCTCTGAAAGGTTAAGAATATGCATGAATTCGGCACCAATAGAACGACAATAAGTATCCCTCAATAGTTCAACTATATCACGTAGTTTTGCTTCTTCTTTTCCACCAAGACCTGCGCAATAAAAACTTCTGTCAAGATCCCACATCGTTAATCCGTGGTATTCATAGTCTAATTCCGGATGATGACCCGGACCATGCTGAAGCGGATTTAGATTCGCTAACATGTGCCCATGAGTGCGATATCTTGTAATAAAGTTAATTACAGAAATAGACTTTCTTGTGGCTGTTGACCCGGCTCTGCTATCTTCAGTAAATGCTGCATAATTGTCGGTACCATAAGGGACAGGGTCATAGGGAATATTTAAATCACTAAATATACTGTCGTAGAAATTATCATCGCCTATAAGATACTTATGTACTTTAGACAAAAACATACCTGATTCAGCACCTTGAATAATTCGGTGGTCGTAGGTATTGCTGATAGTCATTACTTTGCTAATTCCAAGCTGATTTAGAACCTCCGGAGACATTGCCTGGAATTCTGCAGGATAATCCATTGCACCAGTAGCAATAATACAACCCTGGTTTTTCATTAATCGAGGTTGGGATGAAACCGTACCAATTGTGCCGGGATTTGTGAGACTTATTGTAGTCCCTTCAAAATCACTTACTTCTAAAGCGCCGTTACGAGCTTTATTGACCAGTTGATAATAGGCATGAAGGAATTCTTTAAAATTCATAGTATCAACTGCCTTAATATTGGGCACTACAAGGTTTCTCTTACCGCCTTTACCAGGTAAGTCAATAGCCACACCAAAATTAATATGTTCGGGTAAAGCGCGATACGGTTGACCATCTTGCTCGAAATAGAAGCTATTTAGAACCGGTAAATCTTTTAATGCTTTGACAATAGCCCATGCTATAAAGTGAGTAAATGTAGCTTTGGGTTCACCCCTGGGAACTAAATGACGATTGATAATATCGCGGTCTTCCATTAACATTTTAACTGGAACAACACGTACAGAAGTAGCCGTAGGAATGGACACACTGATATCCATATTTTCTACAATTTTCGCTGCTACTCCTTTTATCTTTTCAAGTTCAACACCTTTTGGCGGTTCCTTAGCAGTACTTTCCGTTTTAGGTGCTGTTTTTTTTATAGTTTGTGATTCCTGCTTGGGCTCTACAACTACTGATTTTTCTAAAGTAGCACCATTATTTTCATGGCTACCATTTCCTGCAAGTTTATCGAAATACGATTTCCAATATTCGGGTACAGAGTCGGGTGATTCCAAATATTGTTTATAAAGCTCTTCCACAAGAGCGGCATTGGGTCCGAATAGTTCTTCTAATGACTTCAAGACTTGATATTTATTGATTTAGAATAACAGTGAATTCCTTATAAATAATAAGGGTGATTGACTAATGATTAATCTCAAAAATACTTAAATAAAATCTCAAAAACGAGCCTATTTAATTTCAGATTATCAATAAATGAGAGTTTAAGGGAGCATATCAAAATAGCATTTGGTAGGGAATGTATAGTTAGATATAAAATCAACAGCTACTTTAACGCTTTTAAAACACTATGAAAAAGGAAAAAGGTTGAAGAGAATTAAAAGTTTTAGTTTTTACCACTCATTTCCTATTTTTAAAGTCTTTAACCTTCGTGGTCGAACATGGATTTATATCAATCAAAATCAAACCGCTCTCAAATGAAACAATCGCTATTCATAATTATCCTTTTTATTTTTACTTCTGCATCTGCATTTTCTCAATTTGCCGCTTTTACTCAAGTTGATAAAAATAGTGTAGCTTCAGAACCGGATATCACTCCAATAAATTATTCAGTATTTAGTACAGATGAACTCCAATTGCAGAATTTTGCTGATTCTTTTAGTGAAAAGGTAGTAGGATCTTCTGAAAAAATACAAATACCATATCCTGATGGTAGTTTAAAAACATTCACAGCAGAATACGCTCCTGTTATTCATCCTGATTTAGCAGCAAGATATCCTGATATAAAAACGTTTAGATTAAGAGATGATGAAGGAAGAATCTCAAGTGGTAGAATGAGTATTACAGAACATGGTACTCATATTTTTGTACGCGGTAGAAATTATACATTGTTTGTAAATCCCTACAGTGCCGAGATAAAGGATTATAGCATTAGTTTTTATAGTCAGAAAGTAGTTCGTTCGTATTCTGATTTGATGAACTTTGATCAAAGAGAGCCCTATGTTTACGATCAGCAAGAACTTGATGATTTGTTAAGAAACGCCTATGAAAACCCCATACCTTTAAGTTCAGGTGAAAATTTACGAACTTATCGAATAGCCATAGCGGCAAACCGTTTTTATACATCTGCAAGAGGTGGAACTGTTGAGTCTGCACTTGCTGCCATTGTAGTTGCATTGAATAGAATCACTGAGATTTTTGAACGTGAAGTAGCAATTTCTTTTGAGCTAGTAGCTAATAACGACGAGATTATTTTCACCAATGCAAATCCTGGACCAATTGGAAATTTAAACTCCCCATCTGTCCAATTATTAACCACTAACCAGACAACACTTGATAATATCATTGGTAGTGCAAATTATGATATTGGTCACATATTTATTACCGGTGGAGGAGGAGTTGCGTATACTCCATCTGTTTGTAATAATAATATCAAAGCTGGCGGGATTTCGGGGCTTAATAACCCAATTGGTGATCCATTTGTCGTTAATATTGTAGCCCATGAAATGGGGCATCAGTTTGGTGCACCACATAGTTTTAATGGGAGTACAGGAGGTTGTGCTCAAAATATTACTCCTGTTGGTGCTTATGAACCCGGTAGTGGTTCAACTATTATGGCATATGCCGGTTTGTGTCCCGGACAAAACATGCAGTTTAACGCAGATGATTATTTTCATACCGGAAGTTATTCGGTTATGAGAAGTTACATAACCACCGGGCTAGGCTCAACCTGTGGAACCACTTCATCTACCGGAAATAACCCACCGGTTGTAAATATTGATACAGAATCTTTAGTAGTGCCAATATCTACACCATTTGTTTTACGTGGAGATGGCTCAGATCCTGATGGCGACGAGGTTACCTTTACATGGGAACAGTTTGACAGGGGGCCTCAAGGGAATCCTAACCAGCCGGTTGGTAATGCACCTTTATTTAGAACATTTCCGGGAACCACCACGCCTGATAGAACTTTTCCGCGTATGCAAGATGTACTTAGCGGTACTCAAACCCTTGGAGAGTTATTACCAACCTACCAAAGAAATTTAACCTTTCGCTTAACTGCCAGAGATAATAACGCAGGTGGTGGGGGTGTTGCATTTGATCAGGTTCAACATACAACAACGGAAAATGCAGGACCCTTTGTAGTTCCTGTTCCGGGACCAGATACCGAGTGGCCTACCGGAGGTTCTGTTTTTGTTGCATGGGATGTTGCCAACACAAACGTTGCTCCTGTAAACGCTCAGTTGGTAAATATTTATCTATCAACAAATAGTGGAGATAGTTTTGATGAACTTCTGGCAGAGAATGTTCCAAACAATGGCTTTGCTGAAGTAATTCTGCCTGACGTTACCACAACGAATGCTCGAATTAAAGTTGAAGCAGCAGATCATATTTTCTTTAATGTTAACCCTGCAAATTTCTCTATTCAACCTTCTCCTCCGTCATCAGAAATAAATTTAAGTTTTGAAGAGTTTGAGCTTGATTTATCAGATGTCGACGTTTCAAATTTTGAGCTAAATGTTTCTAATACAGGAGATAATACTCTGAATTATTTTGCCTCAATTGTCGAAAATGAAGATTCAGATTTACCTTTTTTGCCCACTGAAAATATAAAAGTTACTAACCAGGCAGGAGCTGTACGCGAAAATCAAAATAGAAATATCGAGTTTGAGCTTAATAGTGATGATCTTACCGAGGGTGTATATTCATTTATGATATCGCTATTAACAGATAATCCTAATCAACCTACAATTAACATTCCTGTAATCGTTAATGTTCGAATTCAGCAGGAATTCTCAAACTTATTTACCGGACAGGATGGTTGGAGACTAATTGGTACACCGGCTGAAAACGCAATGTTAACCAGTATATTTAGAAATTTTAGAACTCAAGGCTTTACTGGAGCTGATGAGGAATCCGATGATTTATTGCCTAATGTTTATACTCGCGGAACAAGTGGTCTCAATCCGGTATCTAATATAGATACACAAGTTGATACTGGTAGAGCTATAGCTGCTTATTTGTTTGCAAATCAGTTACCCAGAATTATGCGCGTTCAAGGATTTGAGAATATATTTCCCCTTGGGGTAAACTTACAAAATAACCTTGTATTTCCTCTTCCCGGTGTAGATGGAAGTCAAGAAAGAGGGTGGAATCTGCTCGCTAATCCTTATCGCTCTTCTTTTGACTTATCCACATTTAAAACTGAAAATCTTGTGAATGTCAATCGTACTTTTTATGTATGGCGTGCAAATCTCAATGATAATCGCGGTGGTTTTCAACTTTGGAATGGCTTAGATGTAGTAGATCTGCCTCAATACTTCAATGGTACGCTAAGCCAATTTGATGCATTTTACATTCAAACATCCGGTAATAATGCGCAAGTCATTTTTGACGATCCTGACCAGATAGCTGATGAGCCTGAAACCAACCAACTTAACCAAGATTTGGATTATGCATATTATACGTTGGAAATTTCAGGTCAAGGTTTTACTAATTATGCTACTATTCTAACTACAAATGAAAGTACAAGTGGAGTAGATTTGTATGACGCTGTCCAACTCAGATCTTTAAGTGGAGAGTACCTCACGCTTTATACTCCGCACAGTAACCGTCCTTTTGTAATACGCTCTTTACCACTTAATTATGATGGTGGTTCCATTACACTTCCTTATCAGGTTGAAAGTACCGAATCGGGCGAGTTTTCAATTCGCTTACTTGGAACCGGAGGAAGTATAACAAATTTTGAAAACCTTGAATTGACAGATAATGTTACGGGTGAAACTGTGGCATTACAAGTTGGTGATAGTTATACTTTTGAAATGGATGCAACAGGAGAAGCTCCCGAAGGCGGTGTGAATCAACTTGCAAATTTAGCAGAACATCAGGCTGTTACAAGTGATTCAAGATTTTCTGTTACAATAGTGTTCGGAACAGATACTAATATAGAAGACGATGGTTTAAATCCTCTTTCTTATGATCTGGCTCAAAATTACCCGAACCCATTCAACCCAACAACCCAGATACAGTATAATTTACCAGAAGGATCAATGGTAAATTTAGAGGTATATGATATGCTTGGCAGAAGGGTTGCAACCTTGGTAAACTCTGCGCAAGCAGCTGGTACACATGCTGTACAATTTGATGCTGCAAATTTATCTAGTGGGGTTTACATTTACCGGCTTCAAACTGATATGGGAGTTCTAACCCGAAAGATGATGTTGGTTAAATAACAACTATTTAAAGCCTCGATTAGTCGGGGCTTTTTTATTTCTACTTTTGCTTGCCAAGATTCACGATTCTTCAAAAGTATGATTCAGTTATTGGTATCAAATTTTCGTATTTTATAAGATTAAATATTTCTCAACATCTAAAATTTAGTTATCGATACATGCCAAGCTGGACTCTCAATACAGAATTTAAATTTGATTCTGCTCATTTTATAGAAGGATACGACGGTAAATGTGGTCGTATGCATGGTCATACTTATAAAGTTCATATTTCAGCTAAATCAAATAAACTCAATGTTTCAAAATATTTGAATAGCCCTGATATGGTATGTGACTTCAAAGAACTGAAATGGGCTGCTCAAGATGTAACAAAGGGCGGTTTGGATCATGCAATTTTAAATGACATATTACCAGTATCTACCACTGCTGAGCGTATAGCTGAATTCATTTATAATGAAACAAAAAAAAGAATTCCTGCTGAGATTGAATTGAAAATTACAGTTTGGGAAACAGACAATAGTTGGGTTGTTTATAGCGATGAAGACTGAATTAAACATACTTGATTCACATATTGATGCCACCGACAAGGTGCGCTATCCTATTATGGAACATTTCTATACCATCCAAGGTGAAGGATATCATACCGGAAAAGCTGCATATTTCATTAGGACAGCAGGTTGTGACGTTCAATGTTGGTGGTGTGACGTAAAGGATAGTTGGGATGAAAGTAAGCACCCCCAAGTAGAAACAGGCCTAATCGCAGATTCTGCTATTGATAGCGGAGCTGAAATGGTGGTTGTGACAGGGGGTGAACCGTTACTTCATAATCTCGATGCCCTAACAAATAGTTTAAAGAAAAGAGGTTTAAAAGTTCACATTGAGACTTCCGGGTCATCTCCCTTATCAGGTAAATTAGATTGGATTACGTTGTCACCAAAGCGTTTTAAAAAGCCTTTAGATGAAGTCTTTCCTTATGTAGATGAATTAAAAGTTGTGGTATTGACTAAAAAAGATCTCATTTGGGCTGAAGAAAATGCTGCTAAATGTCCTGAAAACACCATTCTGTTGTTGCAGCCGGAATGGGATACTCCTCAATCAGTACCCCTTATAGTTGATTATGTTATGAAGAATCCAAAATGGGGAATTAGTCTACAAACACATAAGTTTCTTGGAGTTAGATAATGGCTATATCATCTGATGGCTTTATTGTAATTACGGGAGCCAGTCAGGGTATAGGAAGAACAATAGCAGTTGAACTGGCGAGCGTTTTGCCAAACCCAGTTCTGTTGGTTGCCCGAAATAATGCCGGGCTTTTAGAAACGCAAAAGCTTTGCAAAGAAGTTGGTCATTCAGATACCACTGTATTTTCGTGCGATTTGACCAAAGAAGATGAAGTGGACGATCTAGTACAGAAGCTATCAAATAGTAAATTAGCCGCACTCATTAACAATGCAGGAGCTTATTTAGAGAAGAATGTATTTGAAAGTGAATCTGATGATTATATTAAAATGTTTGAAGTTAATGCATTGGCTCCTATTGTCTTAACAAATAAAGCATTACAGACTTTTGACACGAATTGTGAAGGTAGGATTATTTTTATTTCTTCGGTGACGGCAAAAAAAGGGCAGGCTCGTTGTGGTGCTTATTCATCCGGGAAAAGTGCACTGCAGGGATATATCGAAAGCCTGAGAGAGTCGTTACTTGAAACAAAAATTGCTGTTACGTCTATAATTTTAGGACAGACATTTAGCACTTCATGGGATGGTATTGATGTAGATCCGGAGCGATTAATTGATGCTGCTGACATTGGAAAAACGATAGCTTCCATTTGTTCATTATCGGGCAGAACTTGTATTGAAGAGCTTACTATCCGTCCTCAAAAAGGAGACTTATAATAGCGGTGAGCGAGACTCGTGAATTGATTGAATTTTTTCAATAAACTCCGGTGGGGTGTCAGGAGGTAGGCTGTAGAAAAAAGGAGATTGAATGTCTCCAGTGTTAAATAATTCACCGATAGTTGGCGAATAGGTCGTAAAACCTGCAGATCGCATAATTGCGGCAGGTGCAACAATATCCCAAAAATAGGACCTTCTGTAACTTAAATATCCTTCTGCTTTTTGAAATAATGGAGCTATCATATCAACCATTCCCCGAGCGTAAACGGCTTTTTTAACCCCTAAATTTAAGATACGTTGTCTTATGTCATGATTTGGGGTTTTGATATATAGCCTGTTTTCATTATTCCAGTTTGCAGTAATTCCAACAGGTTCGGGTTTTTTACCGGGAAGTTGAATGTGTGGATACTTACCTTGCCACCCATAAATCAATTTACCGGTTTCGGGTTGGTAATGAATACCGAGAACAGGTTTTCCATCAACTGCCAGTCCTGCTAATACAAAATAATCTTTTCCTCCCTGAACGTATGCTGAAGTACCATCTATTGGATCAACAAACCAAACGGTATCGATTCCTGCCTCATAGTTTTTGTGTATTGATTCTTCGCCTATTGCAACTTCGTTAAGCTCATTTTTAATAAAACCAACAATAAATTCATTTGCCCATTTGTCAGCATTAGTTACATAACTTCCATCGCTTTTTTTCTCTACAACGACTTCATTTCTGTCTCGCATAGCTTTAACCCGAATACCGGCTTGAATTATTTTGGGCTTTAGCAATAAAAAACGAGTTTCTAATTCTCTGAAAGTCAACATTTAATTCAATGTTTAAAAAGGGGACTCATCATCACTTCCAATGGGAAAATCAGGTCCCGATGGCGGAAGGTTAGGTCTGGCTGGAGATGGTTCGCTATCATTAGTAAAAGGATCCATTGCATCATCCTCTGGCAAGTAACCACTATAGGATGAAAGGTTTTCAAATCTGGCGTACTCTTTGATGAATTGGAGCTTAACATTACCAACAGGCCCGTTACGTTGTTTACCTATAATAACCTCAGCAATACCTGCTGTTGAATGTCCTTCATCATCGGTAGTGATACCGTAGTACTCCGGACGATATAGAAAACAAACAACGTCTGCATCTTGCTCAATTGAACCACTTTCCCTTAAGTCGCTCAACTGCGGTCTTTTATTAGTACCTCTCTGTTCAACAGCGCGACTTAGCTGTGATAGTGCAATTACCGGAACATCTAATTCTTTGGCTAATGCTTTAAGTCCACGCGAAATTCCTGCAATCTCCTGTTCACGGTTGGAATTTCTATCGTTATTGTTGCCTCTCATTAATTGAAGATAATCAACAATTACTACACCTATATTATGCTGATTTTTTAACTTTCTACATTTCGATCGCATTTCCATTAATGAAATCCCCGGGGTATCATCTATAAAAATTTTAGCTTTGTAAAGTCTGCTTGCAGCTTCAATGAGGTTTTTGAACTCTTCGTCTTTTAGTCGACCGGTACGAGCAGCTTGTGCATCTACACGTGCTTCCATCGTTAATAATCGCTGAATTAACTGCTCATCAGACATCTCGAGGCTGAAAATTGCAACAGGTGTACGCATTTCTTCACTTGTATGTAGAGATGCATTTCTTGCAACGGTTAGGACAAACGCTGTTTTACCCATAGACGGACGAGCAGCAATAATAATCATGTCTCCACGTTGCCATCCGGCTGTTAGTTTATCCACATCGGTACCGGTTGGTACACCAGTAATTCCCATTTTTTGTCCACGAATATCCTCAAGATGTTGCAAGACGTTTTTTAACACATCATTTATAGCCGTAGTACTGCTTCTGTCTGAGTTATTTGATAGATCAAATAGTGTTTTTTCGGCTTTATCTAATAATTCGAAGGGATCTGATGTTGAGTCATAAGATTCACGAATTACATCGGTAAATGTATGAATAATGTTGCGTTTTATAGCTTTCTCTGCAATGACTTGTGCATGATATTCTATATTTGCAGAAGAACTAACCGAACGTGTAAGATCGCTTAAATAACCGGTACCCCCAATTTCATCCAATAATTTCCGATCTCTAAGTTCATTTTCAACCGTAATTAAGTCAAGAGGATTTTGCTCAGCATAAAGCTCTAACATTACCTCATAAATTATCTGGTTTGCTTTTCGATAAAAATCGGATGGCTTAAGAAGCTCGAGAACTATCTCAGCGGCCTCTCTTTCGATGAGCATGCCACCCAATACTGCTTCTTCAACTTCAACTGCTTGCGGAGGCAAAACTCCACCCGGTTCAATTTGTTGAGGTTTGTTAAACTCGTTTTTTTTAGCCATTAAGGTTTGCAGTTTAAGTCGTTGTATCGTTTTCTGAGTTTTTGGACATCATCCCAAGTTCCACGCTTCCATGTCGGATTTCGTAAAAGGGCAGCAGGGTGGTAAGTAACCATTAATTCATATTTCCCCTTATAATTATGAAACTTACCTCGTAGGTTTTTTAAAGAAATACTGGTCTTAAGTAAGGTATGAGCAGAAACAAGCCCTAAACAAAGAATTAACTTAGGATTCACTAATTCAATTTGCTTCTCGAGGTAAGGTAAGCTTTTGGCTCTTTCTTCACTTGTTGGGTTTCGGTTGTCAGGGGGGCGATGCTTTAAAATATTTGCAATGTAAACATCGGATCGTTTAAAATTTATAGCAGCTAAAATTTTGTCAAGTAACTGACCTGCTTTACCAACAAATGGTTCCATTTTGATGTCCTCTTGTTCTCCGGGTGCCTCACCAATCAACATTAAGTCGGCACTTGGATTGCCCACACCAAAAACAAGATTTGTGTTCGGTAAATCCGTTCGTAGTTCTTCTTCGATAGCACAGAGTTGTTTTAATTCTTCCAACGATTTGAATGAATCTAAAGTAGGTTTTATATCCACAGCAGTATTTACATTAATTTGAGGTTTATTTTTATCAGAAGACCCAGTGGTTTCTAAGTCGCTTTGTTTGGGTAAATGTAGATTCTTTATTGGAGCAAACATATTTGATTGTAGCTCTAAAAAATCAGCAATCCGATCCGTTATATCTTTCTCACCCATGTACTGCCAATAAGTTATGGATTTTACTGTCTATATTTTGAAGGATAATTGAACCTACTACATTTCCATTATTTAATTGCGATGAAAGATGAACATCCTGTATCGTATTTCCAAACTTTTGTGAATATGGCAATATCACGCGAATATAATTATCCGTCCAACCTTGAATAAACCCATCTTTTTCTTCTTCTTCAAAAAGAACGCTTCGATTATCACCAATAAACCTTTCGTTAAATAAAAACCTTTTTTTGGCAGACAAACGTCTAAGTTTGGCAGTTCTTTTTTTACGCTCATTTTTGGGAATAACAGGTTTAAGTGTTAAGGCGTGGGTATTTGGCCGTTCGGAATACGTAAACACATGAAGATAGGAAATATCCAAAGAGTCTATGAAATTAAAGGATTCCTGAAATAATTCATGGGTTTCGCCCGGATGACCGGTTATTACATCCACACCAATGCACGCATGTGGCATAAGTTGGCGGATTAAAGCTACACGACCGGCATATAAATCCGACTTATACCTGCGCCTCATGAGCTTTAACATTCGGTCGCTACCGCTTTGTAGTGGAATATGGAAATGAGGTTGAACCGCTCGTGAATTAGCTACAAAATGAATGATGTCTTCATTCAATAAATTGGGTTCTATAGATGACACGCGAATTCGCTCAATTGCTTGAATTTCATCAAGTGCCATTAGTAGCTTCAAAAATGATTCATCACTATCTTTTCCGAAATCACCGGCATTAACACCTGTAACAACAATTTCCTTAAACCCTTCCTGCGCGGCTTTATGAGCATTTGTTAAAACTTCTGAAATTTTAGGGCTCCGGCTTGCACCTCTTGCTAAAGGTATAGTGCAAAAACTACACTTATAATCACAACCATCTTGTACTTTCAAAAAAGCCCGGGTACGGTCACCTGATGAAAATGCATGGTGGAAATCAGCTGCTTCATTAACATCGGAGTGATAGATGATGGGTTCATCAGATTTTTCGAAACTTTCTACTAAATCGAAAATATTGAATTTGTCTTTTGCACCAAGCACAAGGCTAACACCATCTATTGCCGCAATTTCCTGCGGCTCCAATTGAGCATAACAACCGGTTATAGCAACAAAGGCATTCGGATTCTTACGTAAGGCTCTGCGTACTACTTTTCTGCAATCTTTATTGGCATCCTGAGTAACCGAACATGTATTAATCACATAAATATCTGCTTCATTTTCGAAATCCGTTACTAAAAATGAACGACCCTCAAAATCCCGTCTCATGGCGGAAGTTTCAGAAAAGTTGAGGCGACATCCGAGCGTGTAAAACGCTACTTTCTTCATAGTTAAGGCAAAATTTAGCGATTAATATGTAAAACAAAGCGGACGCTAAAAATAAGTAAATTATACCTTAATTACCGATTTATTCTTCGCCTGGTACTGGACCCGGTACAAGTTTAAGTGCTGCAGAATTCATACAATAGCGCAAGCCGGTAGGTTGGGGACCATCCTCAAAAACATGCCCTAAATGAGAATCACACCTCGCACAAATCACTTCAGTACGCGTCATAAAGAATGAATTGTCAGTTTTAGTTTTTACACTTATTTCAGCTAAAGGTGCCCAGAAGCTTGGCCAACCTGTGCCGGAATCGTATTTAGTGTTTGAAGCATAAAGAGGGTGATGACATCCTCTGCAATGATATATTCCTTCGGTTTTAGTATTGTTGTACTCGTTTCTGTATGGTAATTCGGTACCATGATTTCGTAAAACCCTGTACTCATTCCAAGATAATTTTTTACGCCACTCAGCATCACTTAATTCAAATTTTTCAACTTTTGAAATGTCGGTTTGACTTCTAAAGTCTATAATTTCTTTTTCGGTCATTGGAATATGAGTTTGGGAATGGTTTTGAATAAGACTCAAAACTAAAAGTATAATAAACGTTGTAAGTACTGTTTTCATAAATAGTATATTTTATTATCAAACAGCAGAAACTTAGAAATCGTGCGATTTGTTTTTTGATACGTACTTATTTCGGGAAGATAAAAACCTACTTAAACTTTATAACACCCATAGTAATATCATCGCTCTGTGCGGCATTTCCTCTGTGTAATTTCACATCATTTAAAATAGCATCAAGCAATTGGGTAGGGGATTTACTTAAGTTTGATTCAATAATAGATTGAAATTTTTCTTTACCATATTCTTCACCCCCGTTATTCATGGCTTCAGTAACGCCATCTGTGTAAACAACAAAAATATCGCCTTTTTTTACCTCAAAGGTTTCAACCTCATAAGAACCATTCATCAGCCCTAATATTAAACCACCTTTATCGATAGTCCTGGGAGAGGTTGTACCCGATTCATAAAAATATGTTGGGTCATGACCGGCCGATATGCTGTGTAATTTATTGGATTCCTCATCAATTAACCCAAACCAAGCTGTTACGAATTTGTCTGATGTTGTAGAAGCAGTCAAAAATTTATTTAGTGATTCAACAAAATCTTTCAGGTCAAATTGGGCTTTATTTACAATCAAGTACGTTTGTAGAAATGAATATACAGATGCAACTATAAGGGAAGCCGAAACACTTTTACCCGAAACATCGGCAATCATAATAAGGCAACATGAATCATTCACTCTAATCAAATTATAGTAATCCCCACCTAAATGTTTAGCAGGAATCAAACAAAACTCAACATCAGCATTCTTTACCTCTGGTAATTCAGATGGCAATGTTTTCTGTTGAATTTTACGAGCGGTGTTTAGTTCGGTATTGAACTGTTCTGACTCTAATTCGATTTGTACTAATCGTGAATTTTCTATGGCAATAGCACATTGAGCAGCTAAGGCAGTAAAGAAAGAAATATCCTGGTCGTTGAAAGAATCAGAGCCAATTTTATTGATAACCTGAATCACGCCAATTAATTCTCCTTTGCGAATCATAGGAGTGCATAGCATATTTTTAGTTTTGAAGCCGGTTTTTTTGTCAAAACTTGGGTTAAACCGCGAATCTGAGTAGCAATCATCTACTTTTAAAGTTTCCTTATTCTCTGCTACCCATCCGGCAAAACCTTGCCCCATTTCTACATAATTGGACTTTAACATTTTACCTACACCTCCTTCGGCTATGGTAAAGTATAACCGGTTTGATTCTTTATCATAGAGAAGCAGGGAAGAAGCTTCTGCATTTAATAAACGCTTGGAACCATCAATAATATCTTTCAACAAGCTCTCAATAGGCTTTTTTTCCATTATCTCTTGCGAGATATTCTTGAAGAATATGGTTTGATTTAGTAGTTCCGTGTAATTTGAACAACTACTACAATCAGTTGGTTGATGAGAATCCATAAATAGATGTGTGAGAGACTCGCATTTAATGACATTTATTCTCGGAATATATCCAAAAAAAGTTAATGATTTCAATATTAAGTGCTTTTAATTATTATTTATGATAGGTGATTAATTATTCCTTATTTTCCCAAAAAATAAAAGGTTAATCTATAGATATGAGTAAAATAAACCCAATTTGGTCAGCGCTTTCCTTCCTGTTTAAAAAAACAGAAGACAAGTCTGAAATAGCTTTTTTTAAAGATGTTATTTTATTTCAGGATCTGAAAAATCGGGAAATAGAAAAAGTTCTAAAACTGATGTATACCCGCACCTATAACGATGGTGAATATGTATTTCACAAAGGTCAACCCGGAACGGCCTTTTATATTATTAGAAGAGGAACTGTAAGAATAGTTGAACCGGGAGAACCCCCATCTGATATTGCTGTATTAAATGAAGGTGAACTGTTTGGTGAGCTTTCTATTTTAGATGATTCACCCCGTTCTGCTTCCGCATTGGCATCTGGCAGTGTAGAGCTTAGGGGAATTTATAAACATGATTTTGATAAAATGTTAGTTAACGAACCATTAATAGTAGCTAAATTGTATCAAAAATTTGCTACTATTATAGGCGTTAGGCTAAAAGTATCTAATGATGAAGTTTTAAGGTTAGCTAAGTTGATAGAAGAATAAGGTATGGATACGATTACCCAACAACGAATAAAAAGAACCTCGGCTTACAGAAAAATTTCTTTTTTCTCTATTGTACTTTTTTTCGTTTTGGGATTATGGTTTCTTAGTTCATTAATTTTACCTGTAATTTTTGGTTTTTTATTTGCTTACATCAGTCTTCCGATAATTGCTTTTTTACAACGAAAAGGAATTCCTAAGTTAGCCGGTATTTTCATACTCCTTATTACATTTTCTATTATTCTGTCAATTCTTTTTGTCATCATTCGGGCACAAATACCTGATAATCATGAACAAATGGAAATAAGATTGATTACACTTAATCAGCTTAACGACCGGTATCAGTCATTTATGGGAATCGAAACCACTACTGATAATAATGGCATTTTTTTATACCGGGTATTTGGCACCGAAACCGACTTTTTTATGGATTCTTTAAACGGTTTTTTGGTTTTGAAGGATGATGAGAAAATTTCTTTTGCAGGTTATTTAAACGAAGAAAGGTATAGTCCTGATCAAATTAAAATGTATGCTAATTTACTTGAGTTTGCTACTGAACTCAGGAGTTATACAACGGGTCAACTATTAAGTGAGACATTAGAACAGAGCGGGGATGCTGTTTTTGCTGCCCCGGAATCTTCAAATATTTCGCTAATAATGGGTTTATTCTCCACATGGGTTTTATTACCTATTATTTTCTTTTTCTTTTTATTAGACGACGGAAAATTCAAAAGAGAATTTATAAAGCTCATTCCTAATGAATACTTTGAGATGAGTTTAACTTCATTTAAGAATGTAGACGATTCTATAGGTAACTATTTAAGAGGTACTGCTATTGAAACCATTGCTTTATTTATTACCTTTTTTGTTTTACTATTAGTAATTGGCTTTGGTTTAACACCCTCTATTTTGATTGCATTACTTGCTTCAATTTTTAATATAATTCCTTTTATAGGACCGATAGCAGGTATAGTTATAAGTGTGTTTTATGCGCTTCTACTCACAGAGGTAAACAGTATATTTCCATTCATTACGATCGATAATATTGTGTTTTTTGCCGCATTAGTTGCTATTCTGGCTCAGGTATTGGATAATGTATACTTAAAACCAATAATAGTCGGTAATGCTATAAATATTCATCCTTTACTTTTAATAATCTCAGTTCTTGCAGGAGGTATTGTTTTTGGCTTTTGGGGAGTTTTACTATCTGTACCAATTGTTATGATTATAAAAGTTATATTGTCAACAATTCATAACCAGCTAAAGCTTTATAATTTGATTAATAGTTAACTAGCTAATTAGCGTAAATGATTAGGAATGCAATCGGAAGACTATAAAATTGAAATAAAATTTTGGGGCGTAAGAGGTTCAATCGCTACTCCATCTGTTCACAATATCCGTTATGGTGGCAACACATCCTGCGTGCAAGTTATTCCAAAAAACTCCGAAAAAGTATTAGTTTTTGATTGCGGTTCCGGTGTTGTTAATCTTGGAAATGAATTAATTAAAAAGTCGCAATTTGTACGAGGAGATATTTTTGTAACGCACACACATTGGGATCATGTACAAGGCATCCCTTTTTTCAAGCCATTTTATAAAGCAGGTAACCAGTTAAACCTGCATATGTATTCTCAGGACGAAAAATCATGTAGAGAAATCGTTAAAATGGTTATGGCACCTGTCTTTTTCCCTGTAGATATAAATGCCTTTCAAGCTGATATAGATTACATAACCCAAGAATCAGATTCCAAAACTATAGATGACATTCAAATAAGTGCACTTAAAACAGAGCACCCCGGTAATACGGTTATGTATAAGTGTGTGATAGGTAACAAAAAAATCGTTTACTGCCCCGATAATGAACTTCCTTTAGCCGGTGAAAAACGAATTTTGGCTATGCAGGATTTCGTAATGGATGCTGATGTTCTTATCCACGATAGTCAGGAAAATCGTGCTTCTTACCAAAATAAAGTAGGTTGGGGACATTCACCTTGGGAAGTAGTTGTTGAGTTTGCAGAGCGTTGTAGAGTTAAACACCTTTTTTTAACCCACCACGATCCTGAATCTTCTGATGAACTCCTCGATGAGAGAAGCAAAGAACTTGACAGATATAAACCAGCTTTTAAAACGCTGAGGTTTGCACAAGAGGGAAGCTCTTTTTATTTATAAGCTATAGCAGCAAAACTAACAGCACTTTCGGTTTCTTTTTCATTCCAAACATACCTGTCTACCAAATTACCTCTTAAATTTGGAAAAGCACTTAAGAATAATGCTAATGGAGGAAATCCACAAACCCGCAGCTTATCTTCGGTTTCATGCATGATGTTATAAAGTGCCTCAAAGTCATTTGAACAAGCAAAGTTTAAGTAATGCTCATCAAATTTTTCAGACTCGCTAATCATATCTTTAGCAGCTTTGATGTCACCAAATTTTCTTCCAAAGTGCGTTTGATCACCGCTAATAAGCCAAAAAATATCTTCATCATCTATCTGTTTGAGCAATTCAGCTACTTTTGAAATTTGTTTCCCCTGATTGCCATCTTTATAGTACATGTATTCATCTAAGCCGGATACAATGATTGGCAGGACTTCAATATCTGAGCCAAACAAATATTGGCAAATAACGGCATGCAGTTCAATACTATGTTCATATTCGTGAGCTCGATCCTCGAGGGAAATTCCATATTCTACACCGGCATGTTTAGATAATAAATTATATCCTGATTCCCATAATGAGGTGCAGCCCAAGGGTGATTCAAATTGCTTACTGCTAACTATAAAAGGTTTATTATGGTAAGTTTGTTCATAAAAACCACTATTATGAGATGTACCTATAATACAAACTTTTTTAGGCTTATGGTTGCGTATCTTGCTAAATCCTTTAGCATACGTTCGAAACCCAACTCTATAATCAATGTGTGGTGCATAAAGCGCCTTAATAGACTCATCCTGTTCTTGACCATATAAATTGAATTGTTGGTCAAAATAGTTGATTAGATCTTCTTTTGATTCTGGGTAGCAACTGCCTATACAAGATGGTTTTCTAATTGTTGAATTTTCAAAAGCCGAGATTTTTTCTTGTTGATAAGCTTTGAAGTATGGAGAATTCAAGATTCTATTTTCGTCAAGACGAGTCACGAATTGCAAAAGGTTCTCTAATGGAAGCCCGCTTTTTTTGAGATGCTTATTATAGATTTCCGAAAGGGTATGAACACCGTTAAATAGCCCTAATATAGGTAGTAAATCCTTTGGAATCATCATGTCTTCAGGGGTTATTCCAATTGAATCAACGAAAAGATAAAATGAGGTTCCATTTTGGTAAACAGGCATCAACTGCAGGTCTTCACGGAGTGGATATACAGCCTGATTCGCATTGGTATATAAAAGTGAGCGATCTACTTTCATTGGTTTAACTTCTCATTTTAGCACATTCACATTTTTCACCATATTTCACACAAATTTCATGATCAGGTGGGGATGAAATCCTCGCTTTACAACAAGCCCGACCATGATGAATTAGTAAATGAGACAAGTTTGTCCACTCTTCTTGAGGAAAAAGTGCCATTAAATCTCGCTCGATTTTATCCGGGTTGTCATGTCTTGTAAGTTTAAAACGGTTAGAAAGCCTTCTTACATGAGTATCTACTACTACACCTACATTAATACCAAAAGCATTGCCCAAAACCACATTAGCTGTTTTTCGGGCAGCACCGCGAAGCGTTAAAAGTTCATCCATAGTTTGGGGTACTTCTCCATTAAAATTGTCTCTAATAGAAATAGCTGTTTCTTTAATAGATTTTGCTTTATTTCGATAAAAACCGGTGCTCTTAACAGCTTGTTCCAATTCTTCCAAATCAGCCTCTGCAAATGACTCTACAGTAGGATAGTCTAAAAAAAGCTTTTCTGTGACCATATTTACGCGTACATCAGTACATTGTGCACTAAGAATTGTAGCAATAAGTAACTCAAATGCGTTTGAATGGTTCAATTCGCAGTAGGGGTTTGGATAGTATTTATATAGTAAAGCTAAAAGTTCTTCAGCTCGCTCTTTTTGAGCTTTTGTTTTTCGAGGTAGTTTCTTTTTTGCCATTAGGTAGTATTTAATTTTATCTTCGGCCGATTGGAGAATCTCGTCTATCTAAATTATTAAGTCCCGGTAACATTTGGAAAAGGCTCCTCATTTGGGAATCGTTCACGGATAAAGTAAAGAGAAAAAATTGGAAATCGCCAAAAGGATTCCACTCAAACGACATTCGCCAACAATGTAAATTGCGTGTGATATTAAATCGAGATGGTGTTAGCTCTTTTCTAATAAAGTCATATCCAATTGAAGTACCAATTTGCCAACCGGGGGTTAAGCTAAATTGAACATTATCGGCATTCAAGACGGCACTTTTCTGAGTATTATTGAAATCAATAAAACGCCATGAATAACTAAACCGTAAAGAAGCCGACCAGGGTATAGAAAGTGGTCGTCCGGGCTGACGGTTAAATTGTGGATCTACATTCCGGAAAATACTTTGGTCAAAGGGGTCATAAAACCAGGGATAATATGCCGGACCGGGTTCAAAAGAGGGCATACCGCCTCTTCCCGGAGTAAGTTGTGTACTGGCATTAACACTTATTGAGGTTAATCTCGGCAAGTAAGTTCCATTATCCCATCGGTACTCATTAATTGCTCTGCCCGTACTATCCTGATCATAAAAACTAAAAGTAGCATTAGCATTAATTCGAATATTTTGAAGAATATTCGATGACATACTTGTATTAAGATCACTCAGCTTAAACTGTTCGGCTGCAAAGTTATAGTTAATGTTTGCTCTCAAATCATCTATAATACGAATGATACGTTCGGACCGTTCTCCGGTTGTATCTCTGCGTACTTGTTTGGTTTCAAAAACATTCCCAATACTAAAACTAATAGCGCGTTGTTCTCCGGCAGAGGGGCCACCAAGTATGCCTCGCTCAAATATTGAATATTTAGTGGTATTTCCTAAAGTGTCAGCTTGAACCTCCCTGAAATATCCCCAAAAATCTGTTGTAAAATCAGGCTGGTAATTAAATGAAACAGAAGGACGCATGGTATGTCGGAAGCCTTCAAGAGAACCAAGGCGTGCGTTCGAAATACCATAAATAGTTGTTCCAAAATTTAAAGATGTATTAAAAGTTCTTGCAGCTGCTATACCGGGTTCAATCCTGTCGATTAATCGGTTTTCATCTTCATCTAACTCTTTTCGAACGGTTTCCGGGTACCAAACTTCGTTATACCTGGCATTCGTGGTTATGTTTAGAAAATCACTGGTTGAGAGCTGGGTTGTAATGTCAGCGCGGTGAGAAAAGCCTAATCTTATATGATCAATACTTCCGGTTGCTTCACGGTGCTTATCGGGATTGAACAATGCTTGCGTCCAGCTTATATCTTCAATAGGGTTTCCTGTTTCAGGGTCGAGTGTAGGGCGATAATCAAACCTGCTTGAAAACTGACCACCGTACGTTAAGGCAAGTGTTTCGTACCAACTTTGATCAGCACCTCGTCTTGTACGCTCAAATGGATTAAACCGCCTGAAGCTGTAGTTTGCGTTGGGACCTTGTAACTGAACGGTATTGTTAGCAAAGTTTTGGCTTTGTTGCATCGACAAGCCAAATGTGTAAATTCCATCAGGTTGACGGTAGTTAAATGCAACTCTTGAACTTGTGGAAGTTTCCGATCTCTCGCTAATATCGTAAGAGTTTCGAAGAAAGTAATCACTAGTTCTCAGATTAATATTTGCCGTTCCGCTGGCATAGGGATTAAACGTTTGTTGGTGGTTAATCTCCAAACGACTGTTTACCAATCTGCTAAAATCCGGATCCGTTGGTTCGAGTCCTTGTTCCCGTGAGTATCCCAGTCTAATAGAGCCTCGGTATCTGTCTCGTAAGGCATAATTTAAATTCCCATCAGCGAAGTATGTTGCTGATGTAAATATGCTTGCCGCAATAGAACCGGTTAAATAATCATTAAAGTATTGAAACCAACCCAGATTTTCTATTCCTAACCCTCTGCGTGCCTGATCCTGGAATGCCAACCTTGGTTCCAAAAGACCGGAACGGTTTCGTTGGATTCGAGATGGTACATAACCGAAAGGAAATATTAGGGGGTAGGGAATATCCAGGATGTAAAGACGAGCATTTGTGAAAAAAAGCTCATCTTCATCAACTACCTTCATACGGTTGGCACGAATATAATAGTGAGGATGATCTAATTCACATGTTGAAAACATGCCGTCTTCAATAAAAACCACGTGGGGTGCAGGGTTTTTAACAGCAGTACCCGTAACATTACCTTGATCTAAAGTGACTTCTGCCACATCGAATTTTCCTCTTTCCGTAACATAATTGAACTGAATTCTACGGCTACGAACCTCATCATTATCACGAATTAAGGTTGGCATAGATAAGGTATCAACCGGGGTAAAATAATCGCCTTTACGAGTAAGCCATCTGCGAAAAAGATCGGATTGATCTGTTTCATCTATGGGTATACGAGTTGCCTCAGCTGTGGCGAGGTTTTGATCTAAATCAAGCCGAATTCTACCGGCAGTTAATTTTCCTGAGGGATGCTCGACCCTTGCATTTCCAAACAAAGATGCAATACGACCGCTTGACAGATCAATCAGCAAAGAATCGCGAGCTGAAAAATTAATAATTTCATCATTTGCCTGACCATAACCAGGTATGAATTGAAAAAGTGTCAACAAAACAAAAAAAGCAGCAACAGTTCTAGGTAGAAATCTGTTCAAATAGCTTTTTTTGATTGAGTAATCAGACACCATTTAAACAATTATCAGAAATTATCCAGCGCCAGAGATGCAGCCCCAAGCACGGCCGCTTCGTTACCAAGAGACTCTACAATTATTTCAAAATCTGTTTTAAATGGAGGCATTAATTGTTGCATGGCTGTTTCATAGGCAGCATCAAGAATCCATTTTCCGGCTTTAGAAACACCACCACTTACTATAATTTTTCGAATGTCGAGTATGTGAATGTAGTTAACCAGCGCAAAACCAAGTTGTTTCCCTGCATCATGTAAAATTTCTATTGCCAAGGTATTTCCTTTTTCTGCAGCATTAGTTAAATGTAGAGGTTCAAGGGTCTCAAATTTACCCGTGAACGCTTTAAAAAGCTCATTATCAGGATAGTTTAAAATGTTTTCAACAGCTATGGAGCTAAGAAAGCGTTGACCTAAATAGCCTTCAATTGCACCTGTTACACTACTATTACAGCGACGTCCATTATAATCTATGGTTACATGGCCCAGCTCTCCTGCAGCACCTGTAACACCTCTAAAAATTTGATTTTGGTAAATTATTCCACCACCCACTCCTGTACCTAATGTTATCATAATAAAATTATCATGAATTTTACCAGAGCCAAAACGGGCAGAACCAAGTGCCATAAGGTTAGCATCATTTTCAAGTAGTACAGGAAGTCCGGTTCTTTTAGTGAGTTCATCAGCCAGTGGTACAACATCCCAGCCCGGTAAGTTTGGGGGATTATGAACCGTTTTTCTATCGTAGCTAATCATACCCGGAGCTCCTATGCCAACACCGCAAATATCGTTATCTGAATGGTATTGTAACTCTTTTATGGCTTTAGTTAATGTCGTTAGGGTAGATTCCAAACCATTTTGAGCATTGGTTGGAGAAGAATTATTGGCTATGATGCCGTCAGTTTTATGAACGAGACCCGATTTAATATTGGTGCCTCCAAGGTCAAGACCTATAGCGTACATAAGGAATTAAGTTATTCTTTTTCTATTACTTGATAAATGGTTTCACCATCTTTTCTCATCCCGTATTCTTCCCTGGCTATTCGTTCTAAGTAAGCAGGGTCGTTTTGTAAAGCTTCTATTTTAGCTTCCAAAGTTTTGGTTTCTTCTTTAAGCAATTCAATCTTTTGCTCAAGGTCAGATTTTTCAGAATATAGAGAATAGCGAGTGTATAAGCTGTAATTGTCAAGGAATCCAAACCAAACCACAAGGAATAAAACCAATATGGTAATTAAAAACTTCTTGTTCCATTTTAAAGGGTTAAGTAACTCTTTATTCATTCATCTAAGATTTAAATAGCTAACCAGTAATAAAACCGACACTTTGGTGTTTAATTACAGGTATTAATATATTACAATATTAGCCCAAATGTTAATTCATTTTCCAAAAATGCCGAATCGAAACAGATTAATTTTATTCTTACTTGTTTTTTGTGCTTTATTCATTAAAACGAGTACAGAAAATGTTTGGGCAAGTGACCTTGCCCGGGCAGATACCTCACAAGTAGAATACATCAAATTTTACTTCAATATGCCTGCCGATCGTTCGTTTGCCGATGATGGCGTGGAAATAAATGATTCGTGGGATTTGGTTTCAACACTTACTGATCTTATAGATCAAGCAAAATATAGTGTTGATTTAGCAATCTATGACCTTGAAAATCATTTGGTTGGTGAAGCATTGGTTCGTGCCGCAGAAAGGGGAGTACGTGTAAGAGTTGTAACCGACTTGTATAATCGCTTCGACAATAGACGGTTTGACGAACCTATGTGGGAAATGCTTAGGGAAGGTGGTATTATTTCTATGGATGACAGTGGGACTGTTTTTTGGCCTGATGGAACTGTAGAAACACACCGCTTACCTAATGCAGGTGCGCATATGCATCATAAGTTTGCAGTGATTGATATGCTAAGCGATGATGTTGAAGATTATTATGTGTGGTCCGGGTCAATGAATTTAACTTATACAGGGCCCTTCAATACAAATCTGACGATTGTTATCAAAGATAGTTGTATTGCTGAAGCTTATCACGAAGAGTTTGAGTTTATGTGGGGGAGTGATACAGAAATACCGAATCCACAGAATGCGCGTTTCCACCGCGATAAACCTAACGTATCCAGAAATTTATTTTATATAAATGATAAAAAGGTAGAGTTGTATTTCTCCCCAATGGATAGGAATAATACCAAACCAAGTATATCAGACAGAATTGTTGAGCTTATTGAAACCGAGGTAGATCATGATATCGCATTTATAGCTTTTGCAATTACGCCTGGTATTCCTATTAGTCAGGCTATTTGGTCTGTTACAGCAGATCCCGATATATTGTTGAATGGTGTTATAGACAGGTCGTTTTACGGTCGATATAGAAATCAGGGAGATATTTGGGCAAGTCCGGAGGCTATGATACTCGGAAGGAGTATAAAACCTGCAAGAGAGCTAAGGAAACTTCACCATAAAACGATTATTCTTGATGCACTTAATAAAAACCCCGATGATACAGCAATAGTAATAACCGGTTCTTACAATTTCTCTGCTGCAGCGGAGCAAGTAAATGATGAAAATATTTTGATTATTCACAGTAACAGAGTTGCAAATAAGTTTATTCAGGATTTTAAGGGGATTAAAGCGCGTGCAAGAGGAGATATGGAAGTCCCCATGCCACCCTTAAATTACAATGAGTGGCATCCTGTAAGCTCCGTACAAGATGGGCAAATTATAGATGTTGAAATTAGCCCCGGTTTGAGACTTCCGGTTAGCTTGTTGGGTGTAAATGCACCACGCTTATTTGCAGGTCAGGACACGGCGTTTTACTATGCCGGTACAAGTAGAGCCTTTTTGAAAGAACGACTTAAAGGAGCAAAAGTTCGGGTGCAAGGTGCCGATGGAAAACAGCCGGTATCAAGGTTTGGTCGTTATTATGCATATGTAACTGCTAAAGATTCTTTGGGTACTATTTTTTCTGTCAACTCTTTAATGCTGGAACACGGAATGGCAGATTATTCACGATTTTATGCACAGCACCCCGACTCCGTCGCACTGTATCAATCATTGGTTGAAAATGCTAAAGCGCTTGGGTTAAATCTTTGGGAAAATCCGGATATGGTGGGAGAAAGGATTCCCAGAAAATTAGAAATTGAGGAAGAACCTCAACCCGATTTTCCAATCAATATTAATACTGCAACAGCCGAAGAATTAACAGCCTTACCAAATATTGGACCCGCAAGAGCAGAAGCTATTGTTCAATTTAGAATTGAAAACGGGCCTTACAGAACAGTTGATGATTTACAAAAAATTAGAGGAATTGGTCCAAGAATAGCAGAAACTCTTGCTCCTTTAATAAAATTAACAGATGAATAGGGGCTAAACATACAAACTAAATTGCTTCATATTTGATTCACCGCAAGATATGCTTTGATTAAAAGGTTAGCCTTAAGTTTAACAAAGGTTTCAAGTCTGCAAAAAATCAAAAAAAGTCGATTTTCCAATTTATTATGCCTATGTTCTGATCGTTAACAAACGACAATCAAATAATTATTTATGTTCAATTTCAAAAAAATAACTGCATTCGTTGCATTCTTTCTTTTCACCTCTACAGCCATTTTTGCTCAAGGCATACCCCAGCCACAACAGCAAGCGCCAGACATTGGTGAAGTTTCAGATTCTGAATTACAACTGGTTATAGATCTATTCAGTGAGATTCAGCCTATTCAGGAAGCTACACAGATGAAGATGATTGAAAAGGTAGAAGATGAAGGAATGGAAGTACAGCGTTTTACTCAAATAATGTCTGCATTACAACAAGGTATGGATGCAGATGCTGTTGAAGCTTCTGAAGACGAAATGAAGAAGTTTGAGGAAATAAACGAAGTTATTTCTAAAATGCAGGAAGAAGCCGACGATGCTATTGTTAAAATAATCGAAGATAGTGATATGGGATTAGACAGATTCCAAAATGTTACTATGGCTATTCAAACTGATCCAGAAATTCAGGCTCGTTATATTGAGTTACTGGAAGCTTCTGAAGAGAATCAAGGTTAGATTTTAAGAACTCTTGTTTTATAAAAAAACCCGACATGTTCGGGTTTTTTTATGTCAATAATGAGGGATTTATGGTAAAACGCCACGGTAAGTTTTTATCTTCGCCGGCATAATCAATACCAATTCTGGGTGAAGTCTCAATTTGATTAATTTCAAAATTTTTGTCTGTGAATTCGAACCAAAACGGTGAATTACCATCAAGTGAAAGTGCATTCAAATCCTTTGAAATTCCTAAAGCCTGTGTAACTTTTCCGGGTCCGTTTAGTAAATTTTTAGTGAGTTTTGAAGCGTTTCGTCTCTTAAGTATTTCCTGAATACCATCAATAGGGTGTATGGCTCGAATCAATACAGCATCGGCGTTTCCTTTTTTATTGGTAACGACATTAAACAGGTGATGAATACCGTAGCACAAATAAATGTAGGCTATACCTCCGGGTTCGTACATAACCTTTGTTCTGTCAGTAAAGCGTCCAAGGTGCGCATGGCAGGCTTGGTCTCCTTCACCGGCATAAGCTTCCGTTTCTGTTATTATACCGGATGTAACTATATTACCAACAGAACTTACAAACTTAAGGCCAATCAAATCTCTGGCTATCTTTGTAACGGGTTCCCTACGAAAAAAATCAATTGGAACAATCATTATAAAAAAAGTATTAATTAACTATGTTTGAATTTAATTTTTTGATGCCACAAGATCGTGTAACCGGTTCACAAATACGTGAAGTGGTTGACTTTCTATATACTCATCTTGAACAATATGGCGATAAAAAAGAAGATATACTAAAATGTATACATTATGCGCTTAGTGAAGAACCGGGCTTTGGTGGCTTCGTACTTACAGCTAAAGATAAAAGTAATCAAGAAATTGTAGGAGCTGTAATTATAAACGAGACAGGAATGGAAGGCTATATTCCGGAGAATATTCTTGTGTACATTGCCGTTCACGGTGGCTATCGTGGTAAAGGATTGGGCAAATCGCTCATGGAAAATGTTATCGAAAAGGCTAATGGAGGAATTGCACTCCACGTTGAACCGGATAACCCGGCACGCAGACTATACGAAAGAATTGGCTTTACGAATAAATACCTTGAAATGCGGTACCAAAAATAGACATGGCTTATTTAAAGTTTTACAAAGATCGATTAAAGCATAATTACGACTTTCTTCAATCACTATTTGATCCCAAAGGCATTGAATGGGGGGTTGTTACTAAACTTTTTTGTGGCAATAAAGAAATTTTGCGTGAGGTTATAAATCTTGGAGTTAAAGAAGTACATGATTCCAGGATAAGTAATTTAAAAACGGCAAAAGAAATCAACCCTGATGTTCAAACCGTTTATATAAAACCACCGCCCAAAAAAATTATCAGCGAAATTATTAAATATGCTGATGTTAGTTTCGATACGGATATTAGCACAATCAAGCTACTTAGTGAAGAGGCTGTTCGTCAGAATAAAACCCACAAAATTATTATAATGATTGAAATGGGAGACTTACGGGAAGGTGTTTTAAGAGATGATTTAATTGATTTTTATGAGCAAATTATCAACCTGCCTAACATTAGCATTTCCGGATTAGGTACCAATCTAAATTGTTTACACGGTGTGATGCCAAGTTCAGATAAACTCATTCAACTGGCACTTTACAAACAGATTATTGAGTTAAAGTTCAACTGTGAGATTCCATACGTTACCGGTGGTACTACAGTAACCATTCCACTTATTTTACGCGATGATCTACCAAAAGGTATTAACCATTTTAGAGTGGGCGAAGCACTATATTTTGGTAAAGACTTGTTTTCCGATGGTACTATAGATGGTATGTATGATTCTGTAATGGAGCTTTATACTCAAATAATTGAATTGAATGAAAAACCGGTGGTGCCATCAGGGGAGTTGGGAGTTAACCCCTATGGAGAAAAAGCAGAAATTGACGAATCTCAGTATGGAAAAACCAGCCATAGAGCTATTTTAGATATAGGCTCCCTTGATATAGACCCTAAATATTTAATTATACCTGATGATGAAGATATCTCAATCATCGATGCCAGTTCTGATATGCTGGTAATTGACGTAGGTAATAATAAAAAAGGATATCAAGTGGGAGATATGATAACTTTCAAACTGAAGTATATGGGTGCATTAGGGCTCATGAATTCAAATTATATCGACAAGTATATTGAATAGCTCTACTATATGATAAATAAGCCGAAAAAACTCCATCCTGTTATGGATTATCAACTTCCACTTCCCGGAGTTGATTTATCTAACGGATATGATCATAGTGGGAATACTACCGAGCTATTTGGTGCAGGCGGGTATATGGAAAAGCGTAACAATATGTACACCTCCGAACTTTTTGAAGGTAAACGCAACATCCATATGGGAGTTGATATTTGGATGCCGGCAAATTCGCCTGTATATGCCATGACAGATGGCGAAGTTTGGGGCGTTACTCATAATAGCAACGAACTAGATTATGGTCCAACCGTAATATTAAAGCACCAAATCTATGATAATACCATCTATGTTTTATATGGGCATCTATCTCTCAAAACGCTCAGTTTTATGAAAGAAGGCAGTACCGTTAATGCCGGCGATATCGTAGGATATCTTGGAGCTAAAAATGAAAATGGCGGATGGATACCTCATTTGCATTTGCAAATTTCTCTGATTGAACCCGAAAAAGTGGATATGCCCGGTGTCGTTTCTGAGGATGAACTACTTAAATCATCTAAAATATATCCTGATCCTAGAATTTTTCTGGGTCCAATTTATTTATGATGAATTAATGACGGAAACACACGAATTTATCAATCAGGTTAAAGATGCTCTTCGTGAAAAAAGGCATCAGTTGCATCGCATAGCAGAAATATCAGGGCAAGAAGCAAAAACAGCTAACCTGATATCAAAATGGATAAAAGCTTGTAATCCATCTAATATATATACCGGAGTTGGAGGTTATGGAATAATAGCTACTTTTGACTCGGGTAAACCCGGCAATATAGTTGTGCTACGTGCAGAACTTGATGCATTACCTATCCCGGAATCGATTGAAATTGAACATGCATCAGAAAATCCAAATGTATCCCATAAATGTGGTCACGATGGTCATATGATTCACCTAATAGGTGTGGCAGAGTTTTTGAAACATCATCCATTAAAGACAGGCAAAGTAATCTTATTATTTCAGCCAGCTGAAGAAACCGGTATGGGTGCTGAGAATATGTTGAATTCCGACTTATTTACAATTGATTCAACCGCAAAATTTTATGCGCTTCACAACCTGCCCGGGTTTCCGTTTGGTTCTATAATATTACGAAACGAAGCGTTTGCATCAGCTTCGGCAGGGATATCTTTCAAGTTTCATGGTAAGACAGCTCATGCTGCCCAACCTGAAACAGGTATTTCACCCGAAAAAGCCATATTGACCTTAATGCAAACGGCTGAGTCATTAAGACAAAAATTTAAAAATGACCAAGGTGTTGTTATTACACTAATACATATTAAACTTGGTGAAAAAGCATTTGGTACATCTCCGGGCGAAGGCGAGATTCATTTTACTATCAGGGCTACCAAAAATGAAGTATTGAGATTAATACGTGATACATTTTTAAAAAATGCAGCTGAACTTGCCAATTCTTTAGGTCTTGAGTATGATTTTAATGAAACTGAAGTATTTAAAGCCACAGTTAACAATAATGATTTAGTGGAGCAAGTTGAAAGTGCAGCACAATCTATTGGTTTAGATATGATTACAGTAGAGAAGCCCTTTAGGTGGAGTGAAGATTTTGGGTTATTTACTGAAAAGTTTGATGGTGTGCTATTTGGTATAGGTGCAGGTGTAAATTTTCCGGCTTTACATAATTACGAATATGATTATCCGGACGATTTGATTTCTACCGGTGTTCAACTATTTTTAGAAATTCTTAAAGAAAATGATTGTATAAATTAATGTTTCATAGCTCAAAAATTGAAATCAATAAAAAAGCGTTTCACAATAATTTAAACTATTTGAAAAACCGGTTTGGACCGGATGTAAAGTTTTCATCGGTAATAAAAGGAAATGCTTATGGACATGGAATTGAAAATATTGTTCCATTAGCCGAAGAGGCCGGTGTAGACCATTTTTCCGTTTTTAGTGCCGATGAAGCCTACCAGGCACAAAGCTGTATTTCAACAAACTCCACTATAATGGTAATGGGTTTTGTAGATGATGCCGGATTGGAGTGGTGTATCGAAAACGATATTGAATTTTATATTTTTGATTTCGAACGATTAGAAAAAACTATTCAATTGGCCGGCAAGCTAAAGAAAAAAGCAAGAATACACTTAGAGTTTGAAACAGGCATGCATAGAACAGGAATCGAGGAGCATTTGCTTGATCGTTTAATTTCTTTAGTATTATCCAATTTAGACACCTTGGAAATTGTCGGAATATGTACTCACTTTGCCGGAGCAGAAAGTGTTACAAATTATCTGCGCATTAAAGAGCAGATGAAAATTTATAACAGGATTATTAGAAAAATTAGGAAACTAAATGTTCCATTCGAACGACTTCATTCTGCTTGTTCCGCTGCTGCTATTCGCTATCCGAGAACCCGTTTAAACATGGTTAGAATTGGAATTGCACAATATGGGTTATGGCCGAATAGGGAAACGTTTATGCTGGATTTATCATCAAATGATAAAGAAATAAATGATGATCCACTTCAACGGGTCATTAGTTGGAAAAGTAAAGTTATGAGTACCAAAGAAGTACCGAAAAACCAATTTATTGGTTATGGAACAACCTATCTCACGAATACAAACACTCAAATTGCAACGGTTCCTGTTGGATACTCTCATGGATTTAACAGAAGTCTGAGTAATCTGGGCCGAGTAATGGTGGGAGGGAAGCGCGTTCCTGTTATTGGCCTGGTAAATATGAACATGATGATTGTAGATGTAACCACAGTTGATTCGGTACAAAAGGGTGATGAGGTCGTCATAATTGGGTCTCAAAAAGGTAAAGATATTTCAGTAGGTTCATTTAGCGAACTCACTAATAAATTAAACTATGAAACCCTAACCAGGCTGCCAAGACACATTCCAAGAGTTATTACAGGATAATCTTATGTATGGTTCGCCGTTATAAGTATTATGAACTATGAAACCTATTTTAATAGGGGTATCTTTGAAAATTCACTAATCAACCAAGCTATAAATTGATGAGATTCACCATTTTAATCATATTACTTTCTCTCACTTTTGTTTTTGGAAATACAGCCAAAGGGCAAATCCAGAATCCGGAAGTTGTTGTAAACGAGTTGAAAAATGACCATTTTTGGCCTCAAACTTTGGTTGGTAGTCATTTTAACGAATTTTGGAGCTATACGTTTTTGTTTGACAATGGCATGAAACTATATGTGACCTACTCAGCTGCAAATTTTGGAAGACTTAAATCGCCGGTTACCGGGGTTCGACTATCATTAATTGGTCTTGATGAAGACGAGATTTTTCAACTAGCGCGAGAATACCCAATTGAGCGTTTAAATGTGGATAAAGAAGAGGGGGTTATGAATTTGAACCCAAGAAATAATAATGCATGGATTGGCTCATTTCTGCCGGACAGCCAAAGGGTTTATGTAAATACAGTAAAAGACGGTGTACGTTATAAGGTGAATGTATTAGTTGAAGACATTATACCCGGTCTAAAATTAGATTATGGTAAATATCAGATTAGAAATGATGAGGTTGGCATGTTTACTCATTTCCCATTCGCACGAGTATCCGGTACGGTTGGTATTGACGATAATTTAGTAGATGTAACCGGAACAGCATATCTGGACCATACTTTTCAAAATCAAACAACTACACAGTTGATGAATAGCGGATATCGATTCATTTCTCATGAAGATGCCAATAATTGGGACGTTTTATATTTTATGTTACCCAATAGTAATAGAGATAGAAAAACATTAGGGCATAGATTTCAAATGATAGATGGGGAACTAAAAGTAAGAACTGTCGATAGAATAATTGACCAAACCAGAAACACCACTTTTGGAACGAGACTGGCACAAATATTAGAACTTGAGCTTTCGGACGGTACAAGCATTAGACTTTCGAGACAACATGATATTGAAAAGTTTTCTGTTTTTGATGATTTGCCATGGGTTGCAAGAAGAGCTGCCAGAACGTTTCTTGGCGGAGAGGTTATAGATTTTCGAGGTAAAGGGGTATTGCTCGAAACAGGTTCAATTCCGGTACAGGGTTATTATAACTTTTTTGTTGTTGACTGAGGTTAATACAGGAATACTTTGTAATAACACGCTAGTTCAATACATATTTTGAAATATGCAGGTAAAACCCGGATTATTCACCAGGAAATTTTTTGATAGCAAGACGAAGGCGAAAAATCAACGGAAGGATACCTTAGATTACCCTTTAAATTAAATACCGTCGTGATTAATTTAGGTTAAATCTTTAGGGTAGTATTAAGAATAATCATTTGGTATAAAAAGGGCAGACACAGATGCGTTAGTCCTTAATTTTATAAAACAAAAATTTCTAATTGTCTTTAAGATTAGATAAAAGTAACGTGCTATAACCTATCGTTTACCGATTTCCGGAAGCTCAAAATGAATTGCTTCCTGGACGTGCTTAAAGATGGGGAGATTTTTATTTTGAGGTGCTGGCGAATTATTATCTAAGTTAGAATCATTGCAATACTTTTACCAATTTCATTTCAAGCAATAGCCTATAGATATTAATGACCTTTTTACACTTTCTTTTTCCTGCGTATCTACTCTTTTTTGTCCCTCACCCTTCCCTCTCCCAAATTAGCTTGATATTTCGTAGCATTTATTTAAATGGGAGAGGGTAATCCTTGCCATAGTTATGTGCGGCAACAAATTCAGTCTTTTTTGTTCGGCTCAAGACAGACCCCCTCTCCCAGTTCATCCAATAAATTGGTGATTAGGGCGTACGGGTGGAGTTGCCAAACTTGTTCCTAGTCTGGTTTAAATTACAAATATAGAACCTTTTGATAATTTATAGTAAGATA
>PXCK01000043.1 GCA_003566635.1 Balneolia bacterium
TAAAGAGATTTACTACACCACCCATTGCACCTGAGCCATATAAAAGCTCGCAGGGCCACGAATTATTTCAATGCGATCTGCCACATCCATATCCATAGATAGTGCATGGTCAGGGGCTGTTTCGCCTAAGTCTCCCATACGCTCACCATTTTCAAGTACCAATACCCGATTCCCATCAAAACCGCGTATTACCGGACGAGAAGGAGCAGCACCAAAACTTCTTGCAGACAGGCCCGGTTCAAAAAGCATGGCATCGCCCAGGTTACCAGCTCCTCTTTGTTGGAGATCATTCAGTTGAATAGCACTTGAAGGCCTGTAAGCTGTGCTACTTCCTGTAGGGGATGCAGTAAGAATAATATCATCAAAATCTATTGTAATTGTTTTTAGCGTTATAACTAAAGGCTCATCAAGTGGCACATTAACTTGTATGCTTTTGGGTTGATAACCAAGATATCTGATTTCCAGTTGATATTCTCCTGTTTGATCTACGGTTATTGAAAAATTTCCATTAGAATCGGAAAAACTTCCAATTACTGTATCTGAAATACTCACACTCGCACCTTGCAGAGGATTTTCATTTTCGTCAACGACTTTTCCCTCAATTAGATAGCTATTGCTTAAACTTAGTGCAGTTAATAGGGTTAAAAGTAACAACATGATTCAACACTTATGTTTTAGGGGTATAAAATTTAGATATGTCTAAATATAATGTGTTTAGGTTGCATTTAAAATAGTTAAAACTAAAAATGCCCTAAATACTTATGTTAAGGTGGTTGATAAGTAAAAAAATCAAAGTATAAAGCACTGTGAATCTTGAATATGAACAAGTATACCACTAACAAAAAAATATTGATGAATAATCCGGCTTAAAGTGCGATTTCAATGAAGAAGCCATCAAGCCAAACTATAAATCAAAAAATACCGATGGAATGCAGAAACCCATCTTTAAGGTTGATATTCATCATTAATGTAAATATTTTACCCATAAATATTTAGACAAGCCTAAAAATATGCAGCCACTTAGTGAATCACAAGAAGATTATTTAAAGTCAATTTTTCAACTGAGCGAAAATTCTACCCGTTTAGTGTCGGCTATGGAATTGGCAGATCGTATGGATGTTAAGCCGGCATCTGTAACAAGTATGCTCAAGAAATTAGCAAAGCTTAGTTTAATAGATTATACGCCCTATCAAGGCGTTGCATTAACGCCATCCGGCAAGTTGGTGGCACTTGAAGTTTTGCGACATCACAGGTTGATAGAGCTTTTTTTGACGGAATTTTTAGATTTTGGATGGGAAGAAGTGCACGAACAAGCTGAAAAACTTGAGCATGTTATTAGTGAAGAACTTGAAGCGAGAATGGCAGAAAAGCTTGGGCATCCTACGCATGACCCTCATGGCGACCCAATCCCGACCGTTGATCTTGAATTACCTGAAAGCCCACTATTAGCTAACCTTTTGCGAACAGCTGAAAATCATACAGGTGTAATAAAACGAGTTACCTCTCAAGACAGAGATTTTTTGAATCTCCTAAACAGACTTGAGTTAAATATTGGTGTAGAGTTAAGAGTTATATCACAAGAGCGTGGTGGCGTACGAATTCAAACAGCAACCGATCAATTTCTCATTCCTGTAGACATGGCTTCAAAAATTTGGATGGAGGCAGAATAATGAAAAAAAACGTACTCATTTTTAGTTTAACTCTGATTCTATTTGCATGTGGTTCGGATTCCGGACAGCAAGATGACAGATTTTACGTTGTGACTACAACCATGATGCTCGAAGATGCCGTCCAAAATATTGCCGGTGATTTAGTTCGGGTTGAAAGCATTATGGGACCCGGTGTTGATCCCCATTTGTACCGAGCAACACCATCAGATTTCAGGCGAATGGAACAAGCGGATTTAATTATCTATAACGGGTTAATGCTGGAAGCTCGACTGGCTCAGGTTTTATCGCAACAATCTGAAAGAGCGTTTGCAGCTGCAGAAGTTCTATCAAACGATCGGTTAATAGAGGCGTTTGAGTTTGGTGGAAACTACGACCCCCATGTTTGGTTTGATGTGAGCCTTTGGATTGATGTAGTAGATGGTATAGCCGTAAAGTTAAGCGAGCGGTTACCGGATTACTCCGAACAAATTAAGGAAAATGCATCTGATTACATCCGGGAACTTCACGAATTGCACGAATGGGTTTATGATGAAATTCAATCAATACCCGAAAATCGAAGGGTTTTAATCACCGCCCACGATGCGTTTCAATATTTTGGTTTAGCCTATAATATTGATGTGCGCGGGCTTCAGGGGTTGAGCACACAATCGGAGGTAGGTCTGCGGGATATCAGCAATATGGCAGGATTTATCGTAGATACCCAAATTCCGGCCATCTTTTTGGAGACAAGTGTACCACCAAGAGGGATTCAATCGCTCATCAATGGGGTAAACCAGAGAGGGGGTAGTGTATCTCTTGGGGGTGAATTGTACTCGGATGCAATGGGTGAAAGAGGCACTACAGAAGGAACCTATATTGGAATGGTTCAATTTAACGTCAACACCATAGTTGAGGCACTTCAATGAGCAAATCTGTTCAAATTCCTCCGGTTGAGGTGCATGACCTAACCGTTAAATATGGTGAAAAACCTGTGCTATGGAACGTTGACTTTGAAATTCCGTCCGGAAAGTTAATTGCCGTAGTAGGCCCCAACGGGGCAGGGAAATCCACGCTGATAAAAGCAATTATGGGAATTCTGGAACCTGTATCGGGTTATGTGAACATTTTCGGAAAACCGCTGGATGAAATGCGAAACCAAATTGCGTATGTGCCTCAAAGGGAAAGCGTAGACTGGGATTTTCCAATTAGCGTGCAGGAGTTAGTAATGATGGGGCGATATAGCCATATTGGATTGTTTAAACGTCCCCGAAAAGATGATCGCCAAATTGTAGCTGAAAGTCTCGAGCAAGTGGGCATGACAGAATATGCTAACAGACAAATTTCCCAGTTGTCGGGCGGGCAGCAGCAACGAGTTTTTCTGGCAAGGGCACTTGCTCAAAGAGCCGATATATATTTCATGGATGAACCGTTTGCCGGTGTTGATGCTTCGACCGAATCTGCAATTCTGGAGCTGCTAAAATCGTTGCGTGACCAAAATAAAACGGTAATCGTGGTACATCATGACCTTCATACCGTTAGTCAATATTTCGATTGGGTTATGATGTTGAACCTCCACCTTGTAGCTTTTGGACCTATGGAATCTACCCTTACCGAAGAAAACCTTAAGAAAGCCTATGGAGGTCGATTGAATATTCTTTCGAAGGCCATACATTTGGCAACTCAACAAAACTACAGCAGAGAGAAGTAACGTATGGATGGTATCATTCAAGATTTTTTTCTACTCGGCGACCCAAATGTAAGGTGGGTTTTGGCAGGTACTATCTTGCTGAGCCTGTCTGCGGGAATTCTTGGTTGTTTTACCATTCTACGGCGTCGTGCTTTGGTTGGCGATGCTGTTGCTCATGCTGTGTTACCGGGTGTTGCCATTGCATTCATCATAGTAGGTGACAAAAATCCTGTTATGCTATTATTAGGCGCCGTAGTATTTGGATGGATAGCCATGCTGGTAATGGAAAACATCACATTAAAAACTAAAATATCTACCGATACCTCAATTGGGATGGTTTTGTCGGTTTTTTTTGGATTAGGTGTAGTTTTGTTAAGCCATATCCAAAATTCAGGTAACGTTAACCAAAGTGGTCTGGATGCCTTTTTATTTGGAAATGCGGCTTCGATGCTCCCATTTGACGTTATCGTATTTAGTTTCGTAAGTGTGGTAGTTATTGCAACCATACTTTTAAATTATAAAGAGTTTAAAATGCTGAGTTTTGACCCTGCATTTGGTGTTTCGACAGGATTCAAGAGGAAGCGATATGAATTTTTGATGGCTACACTTCTGGTATTAACCATTACCGCGGGACTGCAAGCCGTAGGGGTTGTGCTAATGGCCTCCATGCTGATTATTCCAGCAGCAGCAGCTCGTTACTGGACCGATTCGCTTTCAGTTATGTTAGTGATCAGCGGACTGATTGGAATATTTGCGGCTGTTGTCGGTTCTTTTGTCAGCTTTTCGGCTCCGGCCATGCCCACTGGACCCTGGATGGTAGTTGCTGCTGCTGTACTATTTACCATCTCCGTATTATTGTCACCCGGAAGAGGGTTAGTTGGAAACTATCTGAGAAAGCGGAAGCAAAGGCAAAAATCATTCAAAGAAAATATTCTCAAGTACATTTATAAATCCAATGAAAAAAATATAGACTCAAAAAGCCAGCTTCAGGAAATCCATCAAAAGTTTGGACAAAATGGCATTCGGGTTCAACCCTTCATAGATAAGATGCTAAATGAAGGCTATATCATCCGGTCAAATGGTTTGATTGAACTAACTCAAAAAGGAGAGCAGGAGGCGAAACGAGTGATACGAGTCCATAGACTGTGGGAGCTGTATCTTTCAGAACGTTTGAATCTGAAGTCGGACCATGTACATGACGACGCCGAGACAATGGAGCATTTTATTACACCGGAATTGGAAACGGAGCTGATGAACATTCTGGGAAAACCCGAAAAAGATCCACATCAAAGCCAAATACCTTATTAATATGTTCTGGATTATTCTCACAGCAATATTGGTATCGGCTTCTTGTGCTTTGGTAGGCAGTATTTTGGTCATGCGTAAACAAGCCATGCTGTCTGATGCAATTTCTCATGCGGTATTACCCGGCATAGTTATAGCGTTTTTGCTGACTGCATCGAGAAATACCTTCCCAATGTTGATTGGTGCCGGAGCCTTTGGGTTGCTTACTGTTTATTTAACGGACTTAATCACTCGAAAAACAAAACTATTCGAAGATTCCTCCATGGGAATCGTTTTTACGACTCTTTTTGCCATTGGGGTGATACTTGTAACACTTTTCGCAGATATGGTTGATCTGGATCAGGAATGTATATTATATGGTGAAATTGCTTATGTGCCCTGGGATAGATGGTTATTTATGGGCATGGATATGGGACCACGGCCGGTTTGGATATTATCATTCGTACTCCTGTTAAACATAATCTTCTTTCTGGTAACTTTTAAAGAGCTTAAAATCTATTCTTTTGATTACCAGCTTGCACTTACAATGGGCCTACCAATGGCGGGCATTCATTATGGGCTAATGGGGATGGTATCTTTCACTACTATAGCATCATTCGAAAGTGTGGGCGCCATATTGGTAGTAGCATTGATAATTGTTCCGCCGGCAACTGCTTATCTGTTGACAGATAAATTCTTAAATATGATTTTGTTATCAGTAGGATTTGGAGTTTTGTCAGCCATCACAGGCTATTTTTTAGCCGTATGGATTGATAGTACCATAGCCGGAGCTATTGTTGTAATGACCGGAATTTATTTTTTAATGGCATATATATATAAGGTATATTTTGATGAAAAGCGGCAGGGTTTAGATTCTCAAAAAAACATTGTTGCATTAACACCAAAATAAAACCCATTTACTTAAAGACTTGTTACCAGCCACAAAATTAGTATTAGTTTTCATAGGTGGAATTATAGGAACGTTAATAAGGTACGTTCTTTTCCTTGGGGCAGTCGCGATGGAGAGTAATTACCTGGGTATGATATTCATAAATGTTAGTGGGAGTTTTTTACTTGGATTATTGATTGGCTATTTAAGGTCTAAAGAAAATACTGAGAAAGTTCTCTTATTAATTGGTACAGGGTTGTTGGGTTCGTATACAACCTTTTCGGGTTTTATAGTTGACTCTTACTTTATACCATCATCCGAAAATATCTTGATAACTATTGCTTATATGGGGACTACAATTGTATTGGCGCTAAGTCTGTCAATAATTGGCTTAGCAATAGGACAGAAAAAAGGGAATAAATGATTGAGCAGCTTTTATACATAGCACTATTCGGAGGTTTGGGTGCCGTTAGTAGGTTTCTGATTAATATTGTAGTATCCAAACGTATTAAAACGGAATATGCAGCCGGAACAGTAATTTCAAATCTGTTAGGTTGTCTTATTGCGGGTATAGCGTTTTCCTTAAATATACTTGGTGAATATAACCAAGCCTTGCAAATTGGAATTTTAGCAGGTTACTGCGGTGCACTTACAACTTATTCTACCTGGATGGTGCAACTGGCCGGTAAAATAGAAGCAAAAGAATACATGATGGCGCTCAAAGAAGTGTTTTTCTCAATATTCTTAGGGTTGATTTTCTTTTTTACCGGGTTGTTTATTGGGGGAAGTGTAGTTTTTTAGCTAAGGATGCGCCCGGTATCAGAAAAACCCGAAAATTTTACATTTTAAATTTTATAGGGTGTTTTGCTACCCAAAATATCCGTATTTGTACAGACTTGTAAATCTGTAAGTTAATGATTTATAATGAAATATTGCGGTTTATGGCATTTAAACGGTAATTAGTATTAATTACTGAAGAGGTCGCTTTTTAAGGGTTCAGCATCGTTCAAAAGTGAATATAAACAGAAGAAAAATTTTGTATTAAATTGCTTTAAAAGTATATTCTGAATTGTAACATATTACTCACATCTTTCATAGATGCGTAATTCGTTCTCGGAAACTCCGAACAAAATCAACACAAACACAAACTAACAGGTCATTCTAATATGTTTAAAAAGTTACTAATCCTTGTGACTATGTTAGGTTTCCCACTTGTTGCTTTAGCGCAGCAGGGAACCTTGACCGGAACTGTATCTGATGGTGAAACAGGTGAACTCTTACCGGGTGCAACTGTTTTCATACCTGAATTAAGTACCGGTGGCACGACAAACCTTGATGGTGTGTACCGGGTAACTAACGTACCTTACGGCTCTTACGAAGTAGTTGTATCGTTTGTTGGTTATCGTACAGTAAGAAGAACTGTGGAAATTGCTTCTAGCGAAGTTACACAGGACTTCGAGCTACGTATCGATGCTATCGGACTTGATGACGTAATTGTATCAGGTTACGCTCCACAGCTTAAAAGAGAAGTTACCGGTGCTATTTCATCCGTAACATCAAGAGACATTGTTTACGTACCGCTTCAAAACACTGAGGGTTTCCTTCAGGGTAGAGCTGCCGGTGTTAACGTAACATCTGTATCAGGTGCACCGGGTGGTGCTTTCCGCGTTCAGATCCGTGGTAACGGTTCTATTAACGCTGCTACCCAACCACTTTATATTGTAGATGGTGTTCAAATTTCATTCAGCCAGCGTTCTTCTTTAGCAAGTAATAGCCCGCTGAACACAATCAACCCTGATGACATCGAGTCTATCGAGGTAATTAAAGATGCTGCTTCTGCCGCTATTTACGGTGCTCAGGCTGCTGCCGGTGTAGTTCTTATTACTACAAAGCGTGGTAGCGAAGCGCAAACACGTATTACCGCTCGCGTTGAAACAGGTATCCGTAATGCTACTCAGGAAGTAGATTATCTTAACAGAGATCAATATCTGGACTGGGCTGCAGAAGCTCGTCAGTTCTCTTTCCCAAATGAAACATTTGAGGAAGCACGTGAGAACAGAGTGAATTTCTACAGAAACTTCTTTGGTTCTCCACTTGAAGCTGATGATCCATTAGCAGGTGATCCTACGGGTAGAGACCTTGCTGATACCAACTGGCAAGATTTCATTTACGATCAAGGTGTTGTTCAAAAGTATAACCTATCTATTGCAGGTGGTACTTCTTCTACAACCTTCCGTATTTCCGGTGGTTTTGAAGATACACAAGGTCACGTATTCAGAACAGGCTTTGAGCGTCTAAACCTTCGTACAAATCTTGACCACAGGTTTAATGACAGATTTAGTACAGGTGTTACTATCAACATTGCAAGAACATACCAATTTGGTATTTGTGATGGTGGTAACTTCATTAACTGTCCGCCTTCTCAGGCTATGTTCGAAGCACCAATGTCGTTCCCATTCTTACCGGATGGCAGCTACAACCCTGAAACCCGTTTCGGTGTTGATACCAACCCGGCTGTAATTGCCGATGAAGTTGATCGTAATGCAACTCAGTTATCTATTCTTGGTAACTTAACTGCTAACTACCGTATTACCGATTGGTTATCTGTTCGTGGTTTAATTGGTATGGATTACAGAAACACCAAAGATGAACTATATGAGTCTGAAATAGTACGTGCAGCATGGGGCGGTCGTGTATTACTTATCGATCGTGTTGTTGAAAACATGACTACAAACCTTGTATTTAACGCTTCCCATACCTTCGATAATGTACATAACCTATCCGGATTCTTAGGTACTGAGTATAGAAGAAATTATTCAGAAAGTTTCTCCGCAGAAGGTCGCGGTTTCCCAATTGAACAAATTAGAGTAATTGGTGCAACAGCTGAACCATTTAGTGTAGGTGGTTCTTTCACTGAATTCCGTTTTGCAGGTTATTTCTTAAGAGCTGCTTACAACTACGACGAAAGATATTTCGTTAACGTTGTTGGTCGTTATGATGGTAGTTCTCGTTTCGGTTCCGAAACTCGTTGGGGTTTCTTCCCATCTATTTCCGGTGCCTGGAGAATATCTGATGAAAACTTCTTCAACGTAGATGTAATTGACGAGTTAAGACTTCGTGCAGGTTACGGTACTACAGGAAACTCTGCTATCGGTAACTTTGCAGCAAGAGGTCTTTATTCCGTTTCAGGTCAATACATGAACAACGTTGGTTTAGCGCCTTCTCAGCTTGCTAATGCAAACCTTGGTTGGGAAGAAGCAAGAGAAGTAAACGTTGGTCTTGACTTCGGTTTCCTTGAAGGTCGTATTGCCGGTGCTATTGACATGTATCGTAAAGATAATGTTGATCTTCTTTTTGGTCGTCCACTACCTTCTGATAGTGGTTTCGGTTCAATTACAGAGAACATTGGTAGCGTAAGAAACGAAGGTATTGAATTTGAAATTAACAGTGTGAATGTTAATACTGCAGATTTCACCTGGAGTACTCGTTTTAATATCGCTTTCAACAGAAATGAAGTATTATCACTTCCTGAAGGTGAAACACTAAGCCCGAACAGCTTCTTAAATCAAATTAAAGAAGGTGATCCACTTGGTCAGATTAACGCTATTCGTTGGGCAGGTGTAAACCCGGCTGATGGTCGTCCAATGTGGTATGATATTGATGGTAATATTACCTACAACCCATCTCAAGTTAACGATAGCGTACCGTATAAAGATGGTGTGGCTAACAGAGTTGGAGGTTTTGGTAATACTCTATCTTACAGAGGCTTTACATTGGATGCATTCTTCCAGTTCAGTTTTGGTCAGTGGGCATTTGCTAACACAGATTGGTTCTTTACCAGAACACTTGACTTCAACATGAACCTTGATGAAATGGTATTAGACAGATGGCAACAACCGGGCGATATTACCTATTTCCCAAGAGCAGTACCTGTAGGTGCTTCTTTCCCCGAAACTGCTAACTTCCGTACACAGACCGCATCGCATGCTATTTATAATACTTCATACGTTCGTCTGAAAAATCTGACTTTAAGCTATAATGCACCAAGGTCTATAACTGAACCTCTTCAGGTTTCTAATTTAAGGGTATTCTTAACAGGAGTTAACTTACTTACCTTCACAAATTACCCATTCTACGATCCTGAAGTAGCCGTTAGTGAAACAACTATCTTCGGTAATATTACCGTTGCACAATACCCGACTGCTCGTCAGTTCAACGCAGGTATTGAAATAACTTTCTAATCTGATTCACTAACCTAAAACAAGGAATTTTGAAATGAAATTAATTAATAAATTTAAGGTATTACTTGTTGCAGCCATACTTGCTTCCACATTTATGGTAAGTTGCGATAGTATCCTTGACAGTGTAGAACCTGCTGCGTCAGTTTCAGCAGAAGAAGTTCTAAACACTGAAGCAGGGGTTATTGCGTTACGTGCAAACATGTATTCAAAAATGAGAGCAAGTGGTGGGTATACGACCCAATACTTTATTGGTCCTGCTGCTTTCTCAGATGAAACGATTAACCGTCCCGGTGCTACTCGTTACGAAGGTTTGAATAGTGCGGTTGGTACATCAGGTACTGCTCATTTGGGTATTTGGGGTGCTTCCTATAACATTATTCAAAATGCGAATCTTCTTATAGGAGCAATTCCTGAAGGTGTTCTATCTGATGCTCAAAGAGATCAGTTTAGAGCTGAAGCGCATGCCATCAGAGCTTTTGCAATGCATAATTTAGCAAGAGTTTATGGTTATGAACCCGGTCGATTTGATGCAGGGCCAGAAGCAAATTGGAACTTGGCTGCAATTTTAAGAACAGAACCTGTTCTTGATGTGTCAGATGCTGATTTCAGACCAAGAGCAACTGTTGATGATATGTATGCTGCTATCTTTGCTGACTTGCAAAGTGCAAGAGATCTATTTGGTGCTTTACCTGCTTCTGCTCAAAATGCAGATGGAAGAGCCGGTCTTGATTTTGCTAGAGGCTTAACAGCTCGTGTACATTTGTATGCAGGTAACTGGGGACAAGCAAGTGAGTGGGCACAAACAACCATTAACGGTACTTCGAGATCACTATCTGATACGGAAGCTGGTGTAGCCGGAATGTTCCGTGAAAGTGGAGCCGGTGCTGGTAATCACCCGGAAGCTTTGTTCAAGTTAATTGTTGCTGATGATGAAAATATTGCAGGGTCTAACGTTAATAATGGTCCTGCTGCTTACACTTCTACACAATGGGTAGCTCAAATACCAACTCAGCGTTTAGTTGATATGTATGATGATGATGATTTCCGTACAGGATGGTATGGAGATTGTGCTGAAAATCAAACTCAAGGTGCTCCCGTAGGTCAATCCTGTTTTCAGAGAAACGATAAAGGATGGTCTATTCTTAAGTTCAACGGTGGAAAAGGCAACCTTTCTGATGACTTACCATACATGAGGTTAGCTGAAATGTACCTGATTTGGGCTGAAGCTGCAGCAAAAGCTGCATCAGATCCAAATGCCGGTGTAGCGCCTTTACAAACGTTACTTGATGCAAGAAACGCAGGTACCGTTCCGGCTGAGGCATTAAATAGTATCCAGGATTTCGAATCTTTTATCTTAGATGAAAGAATGAGAGAACTTGCAGTTGAAGGTCATCGTTTCTGGGACCTTAAAAGAACAGGAAGAGACATTTTAAATGCTGAAGGTGAAATCAAAATAAGACCGGATTCCTACCGCATGCTAGCTCCATTAGGTCAAGGCTTACTTGGCACAAATGAGTTGCTTGTAGAAAACCCGGGTTATTAATTCATTATCAAACATTAAGAGGAAACTTAATCATGACTAAATACATAAAAAGTTCAATACTCTTGCTTGTCGTTTTACCGATGATGATAATGGGTTGTGACACATTATTTGATAAAGGTGATACTGAAGCAGTGTACGATGGACCGGCACAGGTAGCTTTCTTTCCATTAGAAAGAAACTCCAGAGTTGTTCAAGGTGGTACTACCGTTGATGTGCAACTAATTGGTGAGCAGAGAGATTCTGCCTTGCAGGTTGATGTTGCAGTAAATGCAGAATCAACTGCTCAAGCAGGTGTTCACTACAACTTAGGTACATCATCTGTGAGTATAGCTGCAAACAGCAGTGTTGCTACAATTGATATCGAGTTTATCGAAGGCAGCGTTGGTGCCGGAGAAGAAGTTACAATTCTACTTGATATCACCGGTACAAATGACAGCTCTGTAGAAATTGCAGAAAATCTGAAAAGATCAACTGTTTTTCTCAGACCTTAACATAAATTTATGTTAACTTTAAGCCATGCCTGAAAAGGCATGGCTTTTTTTATGACAATGAGTAATTAATTATGAAAAAAATACTATTCCCGCTGTTTATTATCTTAACTGTTATTTCTTCTTGCACCAGAGAACCGGATTTTGATGTAGAAAGAAGACTCATGATTGAGTTTTTTATAGAAAATATGGGCGAAGAAATGATTGCAGGGCAGGATACGCTTATCATTAATGAATTTAAATTTATTGTTGATAGGTTTAAGGTTGAAACGATTGATGACAGCGGTATAGAAAGTACTGAACAGGTGAGACCCTTTTTATTCCCTTATCAAAGGGCCTTTACTAACAATATTTTAGTTTTTGAAACCGCGCTTGGAATATCTGATATTGGTGCTTTTAACTCGTATACAGGAACAGTTGAAAAATTGAGATCAACTGATCTAATCTCTGACTCAGACTTTCATGGAGGGAATGAGACGTTTTCGGTTGTGCTTAGAGGAGAGTTCAATGGTGCATTATTCGAAGAAAAATTTAAAACCAATTTTGATGTAACGATTGATTTCTTACCTGTAGAACTTACAAATCGAAGAGAAACATTACTTTTGGTTAAATCA
>PXCK01000054.1 GCA_003566635.1 Balneolia bacterium
ATAGTTTGGGTTCTTTTTCCTACAGCAGCTTATATCCCGGTCGCGTCATACAGGCCGGTGCTGAAATTAACATGCTGTCTATGTCAGGCTCGGAACGACAGGTTTCTAATTTTCAAGACTTTTTTGCTAAACATGAGCCGATTTTGGTCGTAGAGTTTGCTTCGGTTTTTGACGAACGCTGGGTAATTGATAGCCGATTTCTATCCACACCTATACCCAAAGGCCAATACGAACCCATTTATATTCGAAAATCGTCTGAAATGAATGAATCAGATGCAAACTAAACACCCAAGATTCCAAAGTTATTTAAACATCGGTATCATATTGATTCTGATTGGAATATCATGGCAAAGCAGCCTTTTTGCTCAGTCGGTTCCCGATGGAGTAAATGTCAATCATATCACAGATGATATACCTAATAGAGATATTCTGTTTTCAGGGCCTCATAAATTTTTTGAGGGAGATGTTGCCGGGGCTCACTTGCCGGATTTTGATGATTCGAATTGGGAAACAACTCAAAGCATGTGGTTTAACCCAAGGGATCTTCCCGAGAATTGGACGGGAACTCGATGGTATCGTTTATACATGCGTGTTGACTCAACCATGTTTAATGAAAAATTAGCATTGCGCTGGTTCCAAAATGGTGCTGCCGAATTTTGGGTAAATGGAGAGCTAGCAGGTAAAACAGGTGTTGTTTCAAATATAGAAGAAGATTTTGAATATGGCGATTACAGGGGATGGATTCCTTTCCGGTTGTCGGCCGATTCCATTCAGGTAATAGCAATAAAACATGCAAATCCACGGGTTGATTTTTTCAGGAACGCACAATGGTGGATTGGGCTTAATTTTTTTCTTACAGATATAAGCAGGTCATATCACACTGCTGTTTCAGAAAATCGATTTGTAAGTGGGTTTCAATGGTTTATTGTTTCGTTTTGTTTGGTTTTTGGGATAATCCACTTGTTTTTCTTCCTCTTCAACAGAAAACTGGTTTTTAACTTGTGGTTTTCGTTGGCCTGTTTTGCATATGCGTTTGGGGCTTGGGTTCAACAAGAGTTTTTCTTCTATACAAGTGTGGAGTTAATTATTATTCTCCAACTAATTATGCAGGCTTGTATGGCATTGTCATTTATGTTCATTATGATTTTCATGTATTCGGTGTTAAATCTAAAAATGAACCGCTACGTGAAAACACTCATCGGTCTAACTCTTATTGTACTAGTATTGCATGTGCTAAGAATTACACCCAATCTCTTTTTAATTATTTTTGCGGTCTTGTTAGGTATGCAAATTATATATGTAACGGGGTATGCAATCTATAAAAAAGTAGAAAGCTCCTGGTTATTGGGGAGCGGTGTCGTCATTTTTATTCTAAGCATTTTTTTAGTTTTAGCTCTTGAATTAACAGGCAACTTCATAGAGGAGATTGGATTGTCCATTTTCCACGCACCCTATTTTGGTTTTGGAGTTGCCTTAGTTGGGATGTCTCTTTTTCAGTCCCGACACCTGGCAAAACTCAATATGGATTTGCTCCAAAAACTGACTGAGGTGAAAGACCTGTCGGAAAAGAATCTTGAGCACGAAAGGAATCTTAGAGAAGCCGACGTTAGACGCGCACGACTTGAAACCGAAAACGAGCGAAAAACTTTAGAGCTGGAAAAAGCCAGAGCTTTACAGCTGTCTTTACTTCCAAATAGTTTGCCAAGTTTAAAAGGCTATGCGATGCATGCCGATATGTTTACTGCAACAGAAGTTGGTGGCGATTATTACGATTTCATACAACCGAATGAAAATCGGGTGATATGGGCTTTGGGCGATGCTACAGGTCACGGAACAGATGCAGGTTTTGTAGTTGCCATGACTAAAACGTTATTTCGTTCCTATGCCCCGGAGTTTTCATCTGATTCGTGCCTGAGAGCCATGTCGGCACGATTAAAAGAGTCCGGTTTGCATAAACGCTATATGTGTCTGGGATTGTTGGAAATCCAGGACAACGAAATATCGTGGTGTGCGGCCGGCATTCCACCTGTGATTATTTACAGAAAGCAAACAGGTAAAACCGAATTTTTGGAATCAAAAGGAATGCCTCTTGGCTCAGTCACCAATTTTCCCTATCACATTGCCAAGACAAAAATTGAAGAGGGTGACATTATTTTGGTATTTAGTGATGGTATTTCTGAACAAATGAATTCTAAGAGAGAAGAAATGGGGTATGATCGAATTTCTGAATGTTTGATTCAAAATGTTCAAAAATTACCATCAGAAATTATTTCGGAACTTGTTAAATGTATGAAAAACTGGGCAGGCGAAAACCCGCAACAAGACGATGTGAGTTTGATTTGTTTGAAGCGTGGGTGAATCTAATTTGAAAGATTTTAGGAGTATATGAGTAAAAAAGGTAGAATAGTGTGTCTTTTTGGAGCGGGTGCTGTAATGCCTTGGCAAGCGCCCTCAACAGATGATATTGATAGGTTGATAAGGGAGTCTGGTATAAATGTAAAGGGTTCAAACACCAAGATTTCGGAATACTTTTTTAACAAGCTAAAAGAAGGTGATGAAAATTCTAAGGATATAAACTTTGAATCAATTATAAATGTGTTTGAAGAACTTATCCTTTATTATTCATCAAGAAGCCCTAAAGAGAAAAAATCATTGATAAATGGAATGTTATTTGAGCCTAAGTTCCCGGAATCTATACTCAATTTTTCATATAAGGGTAATCCAAATAAAAACAGTTATCAATTGCAAATACCAGAAGGAGTTGATAACATAATAATACCATATAGTTATAGAAACGAAGTGCCAGAGCTTCTATATTTTAAATTTCTTTTGAGTTTATATCTTGATCAGATTAAAGTGCTTATTTCCAATTACGCCTATCATACGTATGGAAAGTCTGAGATTAATTTTGAGTCCCAAAGTTCCAAATTATTTTCGAAATGGATGAAATCTTTGAATGAATCAAATATCATCAGAATGTATACTCTTAACTATGACAGGTTATTCAAAGTGTTAATGGAGCGTAACAAGATTTCAGTTTTTGAAGGTTTTGATTGTGGTGAATATATTCCCGAACCAAATGGTTTAAAGCCTAATTTGATGAAAATTATTAATGATTTTGACTGTAATTGCCATTATAACTTACACGGTTCTATTTATTGGGGTGTAAAAACAACGGTAAATTATAATTTAAGGAAACCGGTAATTGTGCTAAATAGAGGACCGAGTTTTAGTATTAATGAATATCCTGAAACTATAAATATTCAAACTGGAAAATCAACTCTGGTTTCAGGTATCATTTCTGGTTACAATAAGCTGTTTGGTTTAAGTGTACCACCATTTAAGCAGATGCATTCTGCGTTCGATCGAGACTGCTTAAATGCAGATAAAATTTATGTTATTGGTTATTCTTTAGGTGACGAGCACATCAATAACTCACTAATAACAGCTTTGGAATATAATAAAAATGTAGAGATTATTATTGTAGATCCGGGATTCAAAAAAAACAATTTAGATAAGATATTACAAAAATTTTCATTTGGTAATAGTCGGGGCTTTAAAGATATATCTTCAAATTATACTACATACATGAATGGTCGGATTCATATTCATACGATTGGAATTGAAGAGTTTATGGAAAATATATAAAATTATTTTTTAGGATAGAAGCCGGATAAGTAACTCTAAACAACGCAACCACCTCCAATGCAGGTCAATACTTTTGCTCAATTTTCTTAACTTGCACCAATCAAATCAAAAAATACCAAAATATTTAAGTCATGATTCAATCCGACGTTATCAAAGCTCCTACAGGAAGTAAACTCAGTTGCAAAGGCTGGCATCAGGAAGCGGCCATGCGCATGCTCATGAACAACCTCGATCCGGATGTTGCTGAGCATCCCGAAAAATTAGTCGTGTACGGCGGAAGCGGTAAAGCCGCCCGCGATTGGCCAAGTTATCATAAAATTATTGAAACCTTAAAACGACTGGAAAATGACGAAACCCTTTTGGTTCAAAGTGGTAAACCGGTGGGTGTCTTTCGTACGCATGAGGAAGCCCCTCGAGTGCTTATTTCCAATGCCCAACTTGTGCCAAAATGGGGAACCTGGAGTGAATTCAGGAGACTTGAAAACCTAGGGTTAACCATGTATGGACAAATGACGGCCGGGTCGTGGATTTACATTGGAACTCAGGGAATTTTGCAGGGAACATATGAAACCTTTGCTGAATGTGCTCGCCAACATTTTGGCAACACTCTTGCCGGCCGACTCGTAGTAACCGGTGGACTTGGCGGTATGGGAGGCGCTCAGCCACTTGCCGCAACCTTAAACGGAGCTGCTTTTCTTGGGATTGATGTTGATGAAACCCGCATCCAAAAACGAGTGGACACCGGATATTGTGACGAAATATGTCACAATCTGGACGAAGCCCTCGAAAAAGTTTTGCAAGCAAAGGCAGAGAAAAAAGCATGGTCGGTTGGATTGGTTGCAAATATTGCAGAAGTGTTGCCGGAATTGGTAAAAAGAGGCATTACTCCCGATGTGCTCACAGATCAAACGTCTGCACACGACTTACGACTCGGTTATATTCCTGCGGGGTACTCACTGGAACAGGCCTCTGTTTTGAGAGAGAAGGAATACGACAAATACGAAGGCGAAGTATTAGACAGCATGTGTACGCATATCGATGCTATGTTAGCACTGCAGAAAGCCGGTGCCATTACATTTGATTATGGAAATAACTTGCGTGGACACGTAGCTGATTTACGGGGCAAAACGGAAGCCTTCGAGATTCCAGGGTTTGTACCTGAGTACATTCGTCCGCTTTTTTGCAAAGGATCAGGACCGTTTCGTTGGGCAGCGCTTTCAGGGGACCCGAACGATATCTATGTAACCGACAAAGCTGTACTCGAAACATTTCCCGATAAAGATCATCTGGCAAGATGGATCAAAAAAGCCGGCGAAAAAGTACACTTCCAGGGGTTGCCGGCGCGTATTTGTTGGTTGGAGTATGGAGAGCGAGCCGAAATGGGGCTCAAGTTTAATTGGTTGGTGAAAAAAGGGAAAGTAAAAGCCCCACTTGTAATTGGACGCGACCACCTTGACACAGGTTCGGTTGCATCTCCAAACAGAGAGACCGAAGGGATGCTCGATGGTTCAGATGCAATTGCCGATTGGCCACTTCTCAACGCCCTCTTAAACACAGCTTGCGGTGCAAGTTGGGTTTCTCTGCATCATGGGGGCGGAGTTGGAATCGGGTATTCCATCCATTCCGGTATGGTAAGCGTTGCTGATGGAACCGAAATGGGCGATCGAAGGCTTCAGCGGGTGTTAACAGCTGATCCGGGTACAGGTGTTATGCGACATGCCGATGCGGGATATGATATCGCAAAAGATACCGCACGTGAGCGCGGTTTAGACTTACCCATGTTGTAAGGCGGTGCAATGAATTCAAACACGTTTGAACTAAATCAAATTCGACTAAGCAATCTGTATGAAGAGCTTGATTCACGAATGGCAAATTTACGACAAAATTTGTCAGCGGCCTTAGATGCTCGGCAAATTGTTGATTCTGCTTTAAGTGATGGAAGTGCCTACTATGGCATCAATACAGGATTTGGCATTTTGGCAAACAAAAGAGTTTCGGGTGATGCGCTAAAACAGCTTCAACGAAATTTAATTTTATCACATTCGGTCGGTGTTGGTGATCCTGTTCCAAAAGACATTTCCCGTTTGATGCTTCAACTGAAAATACACACTCTGGCACAGGGGTATTCGGGTATTTCGGAAATCACTTTAAGGCGATTGATGTATTTTGAAGAGCACGATTTAATTCCGGTAATTCCATCTAAAGGGAGTTTGGGGGCATCCGGTGATCTTGCTCCGCTATCACATATGTCACTTCCGTTAATCGGATTCGGACACTTTTGGGATGAAAGCGGAGAAAAGCACCTTCCTGCTGAAGTCATTTTAAAGCAACATCAGCTTGAGCCAATCGAGCTTCAGGCAAAAGACGGCTTATCCCTCATAAACGGTACGCAGTTGATGTCCGGTTATGGAGCCTATGTGCTTTACAAATCCCGTCAATTATTAACATTGGCAGATATTGTTGCGACCATCAGTCTGGAAGCTTTGCAGGGAAGTATCACCCCATTCGATGAACGTATTCATTTGATCAGGCCGCACAAGGGGCAACAATTGGTGGCATCAAATGTTCGCAAATTGCTTGCTCGGAGCGAAATTTTAGAATCCCACAGGAATTGCGGTAAAGTACAGGATCCTTATTGTTTACGTTGCGTGCCTCAGGTTCATGGTGCGGCCCGTGATGCCATCGCACATGCATCGTCGGTAATTGAAATAGAAATCAACAGCGTAAACGATAATCCGCTGGTATTCTCCAATGGGGATATCCTGAGTGGTGGAAATTTCCATGGTCAGCCCCTTGCTTTTGCAATGGATTATGCAGCTTTGGCATTGGCTGAAATCGGAAGTATATCCGAGAGAAGAACGTATTTGTTGCTGGAAGGTCATGACGGCTTACCAAAACTATTGATGCAGGAAACCGGAATTAATTCGGGGTTTATGATCCCTCAATACACGGCAGCATCTCTGGTTTCTGAAAATAAAATCTTGTGCCATCCGGCCAGTATCGATTCCATTCCTTCAAGTTTGGGTCAGGAAGACCACGTAAGTATGGGAAGTATCAGCGCTATCAAACTTTTGAAAGTATATCAAAATATTGAACACATCCTGTCTATCGAATTGTTGAGTGCAGTACAGGCATTGGATTTCAGAAAACCCTTAAAACCCGGTGAAGGTGTTCAGGCAGCACATGACCTGATACGCGATAAAATCCCTCATGCCAGCGAAGACACCTACTTCAAAGAATACATGGATAAAGCCCTTGAGATGGTTCAAACAGGCGTAATCACCAAAAAAGTAATCCAAAAATCAGGAGAACTGCACTAATGCCCGTAATGACAAATATTGGCATTTTATATGCCTGTAAGGATGACGGTGTCCAGAAAGACATACACGAACTGAAAAATGCTGCCTTGGTTTGGGAGAAGGAGAAAATCGTTTGGGTTGGACACGAAGATGCCCTGCCGGATATGTATTCCGAAATGGAAAGAATGGATGCAGGCGGCAATATGGTTATTCCCGGTTTGATTGATTGTCATACTCACCTTGCATTTGGCGGATGGCGGGAAGATGAATATGAATTACGGAGTCTAGGCAGACCCTATATTGAAATTGCCAAAGCCGGAGGGGGAATTTTAAATTCCGTTCGCAATACGCGGGAAGCTACCGAAGATGAGTTGATTGAAGTTTGCATCGAAAGGCTTGATGAAATCAAGAAATTGGGTGTAACCACCGTAGAGTGTAAAAGCGGATATGGTTTGAACAAGGAGGATGAACTAAAAGTGCTTCGTGTGTACCGAAAGCTCGATGCTTTGCAGCCTCTTGATATCATCTCAACATTTTTAGGTGCACACACTATCCCACCGGAATACAAGGAAAACCGGGAAGAATATATCAGGCTTTTAACCGATGATTTAATTCCGTTTATAGCTGAAAACGACCTGGCAACTTTTTGTGACATTTTTGTGGAAGAAACGGCTTTCTCTATAGACGAAGCCCGAACAATTTTAGGTACAGCAAAGAAAGCAGGATTTGGGTTGAAGCTTCATGCCGACCAGCTTTCGAGTGGTGGTGGTGCCGAATTAGCCGCAGAGCTGGGAGCTGTCAGCGCCGATCACCTTGAGTACATCAGTGATGATGGAATCCGGGCTATGGCAAAAGCTAATACGGTAGCTGTATCTATTCCATTTGCGACTTTTTATTTAAGGCAACAATCCATTCCCGCTAGAAAATTAATTGATGCCGGCGTGCCTGTTGCTGTTTCTACTGATTTTAATCCCGGTTCGGCTCCATCATACCATTTGCCCCTTGCTATGCATTTGGGTTGCACCCTCCAATATATGAGTCCGGCAGAGGTTCTGAAGGGAGCCACATTGTATGCGGCAAAGGCACTGAATTTGGATACACACACAGGAAGTCTTGAGCCGGGCAAAAATGCCGATTTTGCCGTCATCAAAAGTAAATCCATTAACCATTGGATGTATCATTTCACACCAAATGCATGCCAAATGACAGTAAAGGATGGTAGGGTGATTTGGTCGGTATGATTTTATGCATGATAAATTTAAAGGCAAATATAGAATAGGTTCAGCCCGAAAAACCGGATGGGATTATTCGACACCGGCCAAATATTTTGTAACCATTTGCACAAAAGACAGAGAATGTTTTTTTGGTGATGTAGTCGACAAAAAGATGAATCTTTCCATTATCGGTGAGATTGCACAAGAAATATGGTTATCAATCCCAAATCATTTTGATTTCGTGAAATTACACGCATTTATCGTGATGCCAGATCATATTCATGGAATTTTGGAAATATTGCAAATAGATGATGTAAAACCCCGTAGAAACGCGATTCATCGCGTTTCTACGGATGCGATTCATCCCATTTCTACGGGTACAATTAATCGCGTATCTACAGATGATTCGATTGATACCCCCATCCCCGGTGGAGCAACGGGAACAAACAATCCAATGCTGCATTCCAACCTGTCGAGAATTATCAGATGGTATAAAGGCAAAGTGACATTTCTTTCACGAAAAAATAATTCTGCATTTGCCTGGCAATCCCGCTTTCATGATCACATTATTCGAAACAAAGAATCATTTGATAAGATTACATCATACATCAGGAAAAATCCTGAAAATTGGAACCATAAATATAATTTGGGGCACGATTTCTAAATCATTAATATGACTGAATGAAATTTATTCCTTCGGTACTAGTATTTACTTTCATTTATGCTTTATTGAGCAGTTGTTCAACTGATGAAGTGAATGTAGCCCCTGTTACTGAATCTGAATCGTTGAATAATTTTTTAAGTGAAGCGCCCATTTCGTTCGTAAATCTTAATGTAGCTAAGGTAGATACTATTCTAGTTCTATCCGAAAACTTCCATAATGATAGCTTTGTTAATGAGAGCCTATTCGTGGGCAGACCGATTAAACTACTTGCGTTTAATGAACATATAATAACGATTGAATTTTCTTCTACCAATGTGGTTGTATCAGACACACTTGGTACTCCACTTCAACGAATTGGTAGAGATGGAAGAGGACCGGGTGAATTTGTACGACCCACAGAAATTGTGACGGATGGTAATTTTTTATACATCTATGATGATGGTCTAAAGCGTTTTTCAAAATTTAATGCTGATTATCGTTTGATTGATAGTTTTGATTTTACAGAAATGATTGGGTATCAGCAGATAACACGTATGAGCAATCGTTTTTTAGTGCATCTTAATTATCGTGCAAGTGGTATTCATGCCCCTAATTACGAAAAATTGATGAATGTTCGTGAGATTTCTAATCTTGATAGTGTTTACTTCGAATCCATGCCTCGTATAGTGCCATCAGGCATGCAACCAAGTGCATACAATAATGCTATATTTTCCATAAATAACGATAATAAAATTGTTTCAGCCTACCCGGGCTTACCGTACATTTTTGTATATGAGGATTTCATCCATACTCAAACGATAGTGCTAGAATCAGATGCTATGCGTGCAATTTCAAACCCTTCCCTCCGTCCGGTAGCAGAGGCAGATATGGATAGAGGAAGAGTTGCCGGAATATTACGCACGCTCCATTTATTGCCAAATGGTGATATACTCCTATCAAATTCTAGAGCATTGTATCATTTTAGGAAAACAGTCAATGGAGATTATGAATTGCACAGAAAATATATTTTCATAAAAGAAGATGATGGAGAGCGCATTACCAGTCTTCAGAGCATTTCAACCCGACCGCAAAACCCTAACAAACTATACATAGTAGGTTGGCAGCTGTGGTTTTCAGCAGAAATTAGCTTTTAACCCTTTTCAATCTCTTTTCCCTTATTCTGCCACGTAAGCATAATGTATAAAATAAAGTTGGCACTTTTCTTTAATGCGCTGAAAACCAGTAGCATCCCTGCAACCGAGGATGTCGTCATATCTAAAACTTTGGCAAGTTCAATACCGGCCCATAAAAATACCAAATCGTGACTTGGTAAAAATGGAATGCGATTCACAACAATCATAAGTGTGATAAAAATTAGCCAAATACTGATTGGGGTCTCAGGAATTACAACCGCCCATTGTGCGACAAATAAGGCATGATGGATGATGAACCGGCTGAAATAAATGGAATAAACCTTAAGTGCTTTCTTTAAGGGAAGGGAAAATATATAGCGCCTGAATTGAAGCAAGATTGCGAAGATGGCAATAGTTACTACGAGTCCGGTAATCACATAGACAAAATTCACATTATCGAAAACCAGATTCGGGTCAATAACGCCGGTAAAAATCAGAATGCCAATCAAAACAAACCCAACAGAGGCAGAATTTATGGATGACAGAATATTATTATCGCGGATATTTGCCAGAATTTCCCAATCTGATTTATCCAATCGTTTTCGAGCCCATGGCAAAAGGTAAAGCTCACCCGAATAGCCCATCACCTCTTCGTTATACACTCGTTTTGTGAGCATGGCTTTAAAAATATCACGCCGTTTTAAAGGCCACACCTGCCGGTAGATAAATATTTCGGCCACCGGTAAGCTCAAAAAAATCAGTACAAACAGAACATAAAATAAAGGCTGGGTAGGCAAAGATTGCAACACTTCCAACCAGCCAATCTGGAATAAATTATATATAATAAGCCCTACAACAACTACAAGAAGTACTTTTTGAACAACTTGTAACCACTTTTTGTAGCGGTCGTCTTCATTGAATTTTTGTTTAAGGCTCTCTACCCTGTCTTTTATAGTCATGCACCAAAATCAATTTTAGGATGGGTAAACATACATGAATTTATCCAAAATAGTTTGGTGTATTTGCAACTGCTAATTTGTCCTGATGACACTTAATGTAAGAATATCATTTGGGAAATGATGGTTTTAAGGACGCACGTATAGAATTCTCAGTATAACTAAATTAGGTTATACCTAATTTCGGTGTGGGAAGGCCCCGGTTTTCTTTCATGTCGATTGTCGGGGGGACGTGATTGTGAGTGTTCTAAGTGATTTATTGGCGCTGTCTACTAATAATGGGTTACAACCTATATTTCTTCGGGTTCTGCGATTAGTGATTTAAAAATGTCCGTATTGTAGGGACAATTATTGAATTCTCACTACATAAACATACTACCAAGAACCAAATGCCGTAGAAATGACCCGATATCATAACCCCGTATTGCACTTTGTGGGAATCGCTTCGCTCGGATCAATGTGGAGTGCGAAAGGCCTGCAACAACCTCCAAAGAACTCAATGCATATCGGTCGGTCGTTTTTATACTTCATTACTTATGAGTCGAAAATTTATCGCAGATTATTTGAGATTCCCAATCAACAAACCCAAAATGTAAAAAAAACAATTTTTGCTCTTATTAATATTTATGCTTTTATTCATAATCATACTATTGGCATCCCAAATAGAGCATTATGGCAACTAAATTTCTACCGGCAATTTTCTCATTCATATCCCTCCTGTTCTTAGCTTATTGCGCTATGCCAACTAATGCTCAAACCACAGAAGAAACAAATGAAGCGCTTGAGTTTTACCCACTGGAGATTGGAACTTATTGGGTCTATCGCCGGCGTATTTTTGATAGTCTACCTCCGTTTTCGGACACTACCTACTATAGTATAGAAGTAGTTGCAGATACTACTTTGGCTAATGGAACAGATTATGCTGTGCTGCGATATTTCAACTACAGTCCCGGTTTTGGGCCTCATCATATAACAGACAGCGGTGAGGATGAATATGGAAATGATATCTTTTATGTGTTTGAACGGGTCAACCCTGAAACTGCGGAAGTTTTACAGTGGGCGCCAACAGAGGGTGACCCATTTAATGAAGTTATAATTGACAGCCTGACGATTGGAATTCCTCAATATTTTATTACTACAGAAAGATGGGATTGGTCTGCTCTTGGAGGTATTGATAGTACTGTATGTCGTAGCGCCTTTGAAACGGAAGTATTTGATCAAACCGTTGAAAAAATTTGGTGTAGACTAATAGCAATTTTTGATGTTGACTACATATTAGCAAGAGGGTTCGGTCTTGTAAATGTAACAGGTCTGGGATTAGAAATCGATTTAATATTATTCCGAGATGCTGATGGGAACGAATTTATAGACCCCCAACATGTAAATACACCCATAGAACCGGAAATACCCACGGGGTTAGTTTTGTATACAAATTATCCCAATCCGTTTAATCCAACCACAAACATCAGCTATGAACTGCCCGAAGCTACCGATGTACA
>PXCK01000026.1 GCA_003566635.1 Balneolia bacterium
GAGCGAAGCGATTCCCGTGAAACGAAATAAGGGGTTATGATATCGGCCATGCCTACGGCATTTGGGTTTTGTATTAAAAAGCGATAGGTAGCCATCATAAATAAACCAACAAACAACAAAGAAACGTCATCCCGCAAGACCGCTGAGCGAAGCAAGCGGGCTATGCGGGATCTTCCAGTACTGATCCAAGACCATTATGCAGCCGATTCTATAATTTCTCATTAGACATCCAGACCTGAACACGACTTCCGAATTTCGCAACTGGAAGATCCCGGATAACGCATTTGCTTCGCTGAATGCATTTCCGGGATGACGGTGTGGATGAGTTTGTTGTTTATAGTGGACATAGACATTTTATAGTGAGATGATACTAGCGGTTTTTAAGCTTAAAAAATCGTAGAATTGATATGAGTTTGTTGCAAGCTTCCTTACCCCGCATTGCCCCGAGCGAAGCGATTCCCGCGAAGCGCCCTGAGCGAAGCGATTCCCACGAAGTGAAATTGTGGGGTTATGATATCCGGTAATGCCAACGGCATTTGGGGGTTTTGGAGGTTAGTTTTTCTGCTAGCCATGGGTTGAAACCCATGGCTAGCTGTAAGTTATTATAATATATGAACGTAAGAACATTCCCCTTTGTAAGGGGGAAAGGATTGGCGCAGCCAATCCAGGGGGATGGTCAAAGGTTTTGAGGCTTACAAAGTCGTTAAATTATTATGAGTTTTATGCAGGCTTCCTTACCCCGCATTGCCCCGAGCGAAGCGATTCCCGCGAAGCGAAATACGGGGATATGATATCCGGTCATGCCTACGGCATTTGGGTTTTGGTATAAAAAACAGCTAGTAGCCATCATTAATAAACCAACAAACAACAACGAAACGTCATCATATATTAAAAGCGTAGGAAAAAGACAGGAAAAAACTTTGCACCATTAAATCCCGCCAGGAAAATCGGGCAAGTTTGTGAGGAAAAACTAAACAAGGCTTAAAATTCCAAAATCACTTTTTAAGAGATGAACTCTGGATCAACTCTAATAGCTCACTAAGAACAATATACTCAACGAATTTAGTGATTTCTTTTTTTGAAGTTATGGTATCGTCAAGTTCAATTGGTTTACCGGTTTTAAGGAATAACACCGGCTTTGATGTGTGCATACTGTGTTGATGTTGTATAAAAGGAACAACCTTAACATGCTCTTTTAGTTTCGGAATCATCCATCCAATGCCCGTTTCGAATGGTTGTTGAGGAAGCCATGGATTTTCAATTTTGCCTTGAGGATATAAATAAAGAGAATTACCGCTCTCGTTATTTAGCCAATCAATGCCGTACTGCAGGGATTTTAAAGCACTGCGGGGATCACTCCTGTCAATTGAAAAACAGCCAATCTTTTTGAAGAACCCATATCGTTTAACTTGCTCCCATTCCATCACCGCCCTGGGACGTTGGTGAAAATATTTTTGATTAACGTATAAAGGGGTCAGGGCATCCCACCATGAATTATGGTTGCCTATAAATAGAGTGCTTTCTCCGGATTGAGGTACATGATCGAACTGTGTATGTACGGAATCAAAATTACGCCATAGTAGAAATCGCGTGAAAGCATCAAAAAAATTGATGTGAATTTTATTCTCGGCTGCGGGAATAAAAGGCTTATTTTCCTTTGTTAATTTAGCTTGTTGCATGAATCAAAAATACCACCAATCCTTAAAATTTCTGCATAATTAATGAATCTTGAACAGTATTCAGATGAATTTTCATTCACGGAAAGTCCTGAGCTTCAAAAAGTTGTTTATTTATCGGATAAGGAGCTTCAATATGCTGATATGATTTCCGGCAAGCAAGTAGCAGGATTATTACGCACACTTATTTCAATCGGGAAGTACAAGCGAGTTTTGGAAGTGGGAATGTTTACAGGGTACGCCACTCTGGCTATGGCAGAAGTCTTACCGGATGATGGTGAAATTACCACCCTCGAAATGAATACTCGCTATTTGAATATCGCTGAACGTTGTTTTGCCGATAGCCCCCATCACCATAAAATCAATATTGTATTTGGTAATGCACGGGAAAATGTCAAAAAACTCACGGGTAAGTTTGATTTGATTTTTCTCGATGCTGACAAACAGTTTTATCCCGAATATTTTAAAATCCTCGATAAACATTTAGCAACGGGTGGGTTATTAGTGGCAGATAATGTTTTTTGGCATGGGAAAGTGCTTGAACTGAACGACCGCAAGAGTATTGCGATTAATGAAATGTCGCGGCTTTTTAAGGAAAATGAAGATTACGAAACGGTAATGTTAACAGTAAGAGACGGACTTTTAATTGCCAGAAAACGATAAAATGAATTTGACTGAAAAAACGTACGAGCTTCTTACAGACGATGACAGGTCATGCGAAGCCATTCCGGATTCTGCATGTAAGGAAGCCCCCGGAAATTTTGTGTTAAATGCATCGAACGGTAGTCTTACAAAACTGGCTGAACAGATTGCAAGCCCATCTTTAGTATTACCCTGGTTTTTGAGTGCTTTAGGGGCTCCCTCAAGTTTTAGCGGGTTTTTGGTGCCCATTCACAAAGGTGGTTCTCTTTTGCCTCAGCTCGCAGTTTCAGGAAGAATACGAGCATTTTCAGTCAGAAAGTGGTTTTGGGTGGGAGCAGGTGTTATCCAATCGCTTGCTTTGTTTTTAATGGCTGTAACAGGAATTATAACAGACGGCTGGGCAGCCGGAATACTGGTTTTATTACTCTTGC